>CADBCX010000070.1 GCA_902793245.1 uncultured Eubacteriales bacterium
AGAACTCCGTTGACGATGGTGCTTTCCATGGGCTGCCAGTTGCTGAATTTCAGGGCATAACCTTCCGGCATCCGCTTTTGGTAGACGCCTTCCAGGCTCTTCCGGGTAATGTCCCCGAACTCTTTGATTTCATTTCCCTTCAGTCCGATGTTCTGTCCGTACCGGGGCATTTTTTCCGGGCTGGCCACAGTCCGGAACTCTACCCATACCAGGTGCTCATCGGTATTCCAGGGGACCGGGTCCAGCTTTCCGCTCTGGACGAACACGGAACCAGGGCTCTTCACCACTTGCTGGTCCGCCTCCAGCCACTTTTTCAGCAGGCGGCTGCCCAGCTCCGCGGCAATATCATTCGCCGCGCCGGTGCATTCTCCTGCCCGGATCGTCCAGCCGCTGCCCCAGGAAAATCCCATTTCCTTCACGATGCCCATGAAGGCATCGTTCTTTCCGTACAGCGCCAGCACTGTTTCGCCGTCGATCCGGATGTCCACAGCGCCGGGGAAGCGCTTGTTTTCCGGCACCGCTTCGGGGCGCTGGGGCTTCTCTTCGGCCTGGGCGGCGGACTGTTCGGCGGGCTGTTCTTCGGTCTTTTCGGCGGGCGCGTCCATCAGGGCGGCCATCTCCGCTTCGGCCTGGGCCAAGGTCTTTTTCCCGTCCCGCATGGCCCGCTGGAGCGCGCCCACCGCTTCGCAGAACGCCTTATCCAGCCGGGTCGCCAGTCCGGCCATGGCGCGAACGTTCAGCAGCTCGTTTTGCTTTTCGATCCACCAGGCGGCCTGGCGCTGACGGAGCAGCACGTGGGAAATACCGGCGAAGCTCAGGCGGCGGTACAGGTATTTCTCCGGGCATTCGGGGTCCAGGAAGGTTTCCCGCAGCTCGTTCATGGCCTTCTGCCGGATGGTGTTCGCCCAGGCAATCTGCTTTTCGGTGCCGATCAGTTCGGCGTAACCCATTTCCAGCGCCGCCTCGGCGGCCTTCCGGTTCTCCGCCTCGTGAGCGGCCCGGATGCGGGCAGCCTTGCAATCGTCGCATTCGGTAATATTTTCTTCGGCCCACTTTTCAAAAGACCGGGCTTCCCGGCTGTTGCTTCTGGATACGCGCACCTCGAAGGTTTTCCCACAGGCGGAGCAGGTGCAATTCGCTTTCGCAATGGCCATGTTCTTGTCCTCCTCATTTTCCGCGCCTCGGTGGGCGCGGTCCGTTCTTACAGTCTTTATTATACATGCTAAAACATGTATTGTCAACCCTTTTTTATATTTTTCTCCGCGAAATCGTATCTTTCCCGTGGCGGCGCGGAAATGATCCTGCGCGGCGCGAAGCCATACGAAAGCGCTTGCGGCTGGGCTGGATGGCCGAATGGCCATGCTCCAGTTCCCGGTAAGGGCTGGGTGCGGCAGCGCGGCATTTGGACACCAAAGCGGGCGGAGGGGCGGCGCGGATCTCCATGGCAGCGCGTGCGCTTGATCTGGTCAGCGCGTGGCCGTCGGTTTGATCGCTGGCGTGGCTTCGTGGCCGTCAGTGCGGATCGGCGTCGTCACCCCGCCAGCGGCCACCCCCGGCGCGCCCGGCGTCGCCATCATCCCCCCTCCGTTCCGTCCAATTTCCCGCCCAATTCCGAAACCGACGTTCGCCAACCATCCGCGGCGTCGAAAAAAATTTCAAAAAAATGAGGAGGGGCAAGGGGAAAATCACATTTTATTACCGACAAATTTACCGACAGTTATGCAAGAAAAGACGGTTTAAGCCAGTTAAACGGGGCAATTTTACGCATTCTGATTTGGTACTCCAAAAACGAAGAAGTGCTTGTAGCACAAGGCTTACAAGCACTTCTCTTTGGCGCGCCCTGGGGGATTCGAACCCACGACCTTTTGATTCGTAGACTATGCCGGATGGTTTTTTGAACGGATGAGAGATAAGGCGCGGGAGGATCATGATTTGGATTTACCGACAGTTTTACCGACAGACGCGAAACATTCGCCCTGGGCGAAGTATGTGGCCATGGCATCATTGGAGCGCTGCTCCCGGAGCTTGGAGAGGTGGACGTAGATCTTCATGGTGGTTTCCACGTCGGCGTGGCCCAGGAGATACTGGGCGCGCTTTACGTCCACGCCGGCATCGTACAGCATGGTGGCGTAGGTGTGCCTCAGATCGTGCATCCGGATGGCCACGTCCTCCCAGACGTATTTGGGATGGTCCGGGCCATACAGATCAGGGCGGGCCTGGGCGGCCTTTTCGTTGTAATGATCGACCCACCGCCGATTTACGCCGCAGCGCTGGACGGACAGATAATACAGATAGCTGTCCCAGCCCTTGGACAAGGCGGATTCGGACAGGGCCTTCCCGGCGCTGGAGCGCACCACGGGGCCTTCCCCGCCTTCCGCGAAGATGGGGAGCAGCTGGGGCGGGATGGGAATATCCCGCACGCCCGCGGCGGATTTGGGTGCCTTGCCGATGGGCTGATTGGAATCATAGGCGAAGGCGGAACGGATGTGCAACAGTTTTTTCTCCCGGTCCACGTCCGCATAGGTGAGGGCGGCGGCCTCCCCGCGGCGGAGCCCGGCGAACAGCATCAGCATGGCCAGGGGGCCGAAGCGGTTTCCCTGCCAGGTATCGGCGATGAGCTGGCGCAGATCGGGCTGCACCTCCTCATGGGTGCCCGCCTCAGCGTCCGGCAGCTCCAGCTTTTTCGCCGGATCCCGAAGGATGTAGCCATCATCCAGCGCATCCTCAAACAGATTGCGCAGCACCTGGCGGGTTTTCTTCGCCGCCGAGGCGCTGGGAAGGCCGCCGTCGCGGCCCGCCATGCGATCCAGCACCAGCTGCAGATCGGTTTTCCCGATGGCGCGCAGCGGGGTTTCCGGCTTCACGGTTTCATAGAGGCGCGCAATTTCCCGGACGCATTTTTTGTACTCCCGGGAGGTGGCCTTGTTTTTGTATTTGGCTTCCTGCTTTTGCAGCCAGGCGTCCGCGTAGGCCTTGAGGGTGGTTTTGGATGCGTCCGGCCGGAGGCCCGCCTCCAGATCGCGCTCGAAGGCCTTCTTTTTTGCGTTCGCCTCGGACTGGGTTTTGCCGTAAAAGGATTTTTTCCGGGCCACGCCCGCGCTATCCTTATAGCGCAGCTCCACCTGGTACAGCCCATCCTTCCGGCGGGTGCGCCGCTCCTTGGATTCCTTTTCCGGCTGCTGGGGGAACGTGATCACTTTCTGGGTCACCGCTGCAAAATTTGTGTGGAATCACAATTTGAAAATGAAATTGTGATCGAATTTGTGATGTATATAAAAATCGCCTTTAATAGGTATATTCCCGATCTTCCGGCGAATAAACCAGGCAAAACCCATGTATAAATATAAGAAATCACAAAATCACAAAATTACAGTAAAATATATACCCCCATCGGTTTTTCATGCGAGCCCTGCCCCGGGAAAAAGTTTTGGAGGGGTACCCTATTTCAAACTGTGATTTTGTGATTTTGTGATCGAGGGGCCCCAAACCGTGATCAGGAAAGGGTTTGCGGCGATCACAGAAACAAAAAACCGATCACAGTTTGGGAATGAAACTGTGATCGGGCTAGGGAAGAAAAGATTTACTCCGCTTCATCAAGCCGCCATGTAAACCCGCCCGCGTGCTTCTGCTTCCCGTGGATGGCATCCCGAATACCGCTCTTGTCGATGCCGATTTCCCGGGCGGCGCTGGCAATGCTTTCATGGGCCTTAATCAATTCTGCCCCGTCATAGGAATATTGGAGTACGCGCTTCTTATTGGATGGCGCGGGCGGCGCGGCAACCTGGGCGGCCAGCTTTTCTTCCCGCTGCTGCTGCTTTTCCATGCGCCTTTCGGCCATGGCCTGCTCTTTTTCCTGGCGCTGCCCATCGGCGGCTTGCTGGGCGCGAAGCCGCTCCATCCGACCGGCCATGCCGCCGGCGCCTTTATCCGGGATTTCCAGGGCGACGGCCTGCTGGCAGATGGCAATTGCCTCATCGAAATCTTTGCGCCTGGAAAGAATGATGATGGCCCGTCGGAAGGAATCAAACTGCGGATCAGCCCAGCCTTGCAGGGCATGGTATTCTCGGGTTTGCTGAACCAGGGAAAAATCCTCCCGGCAGAGGGCGAGGATGGACTCCATGTGGCAGAAATCATCGTCAGCGTAATCCTTGGCAAGCCGATAGTCATCCTCGATCTTTTTTGCCAGCTCCATGTGCCGCAAATAGCCAGGTTCGCACTGAGCCAACTGTTCACGCCTTGAAAAGCACGCCTGGACGATGGCGTTCACCGCCCTGGCATCATCCAGAGCGCGGTGAGCTTGGCCGATCTGATAGCCGATGGCCTGGCAGACGGTGCCCAGCTTATGGTTTTCCAATCCGCGAAAATGCTGCCGGGCCATTTTGAGAGAATCCGCATAAACGAGCGTTTTCTCTATCCCCAGGCTGACGAAGGCTGCGCACAAAAACTTTACATCAAAGCTGGCATTGTGGGCGACGCACGGAAGATCGCCCATAAAATCGGCAAAGCGGGGAACGGATACGCTGTAAACGGGGGCGGATGATACCATAGCATCGGTGATATGGTTGATAGCCGTGGCCGCTTCGGGAATATGGCAGCCGGGATTGACCAGCGTTTGAAATGAATCCACTTCCTGCCCCTCTACGATCTTTACGGCCCCAATTTCGATGATTTGGGCGTTTGCCGGATCAAGGCCCGTGGTTTCCAGATCAAAGGCCACATAGGCGGGCATGTGCTCTTTGAAAAAATCCTCCGGCGATAGGAGCCGTGGTTTGCTCTCCGCTGTTACGGAGGCTGAGAAATCATAGCGCATCACACCATCCGTGCCGCCAAAGAGATTCGGCTCAATGGTGGCGCTGGCTGATTCATCCGTGATCTTTGGGGAATCCTGCTCATTCTGCCCGCCGCATGCTTCGGAAGCAGCCTTGGCATGAAGGAACAGCCTTTTAATGAGCACATACAACCCATACACAATCAGCCCCGCAATGATTACCAGGTAGGCGAATAGCTTCATGCAACCCAGCTCCCTGCATGTATTCTGAAAAAATATTACCATATATAGAAAAAACGCGCAACAAAAAACCGCCCGTAGGCGGATTTTTTTATTTCAGGCGGTTCCTTCGCCAGGCTGTGATGGAGACGACGGCCCTTTTTTGAGCCGCTCATTGATTTCTTTCCGCGCGGCTTCCTCCTCGGGCGTGCTGGTGGGAGCCGGATTGGCGGCGTCGGAATCGTTCTCGATCAACGAAGAAATGAACTCTTTGGCGTAAGCCAGTACCGCGCTCTGCTGGGCCGCAGGTAATCCATCATAGGTGTAGAGCAGCTTGGCGCAGATTTCCGGGAAGGAATACTTTTCGATGGCCTTTTTTACGCCCATGTGCGGAGTAGGATTGAACATCGGCCCGATACCGCATTCCAGCCATTCGGGATTCACGTTCCAGGTGGCGCAGATCAGTTTCTTGGTGGAATCCTGCACTTTCGCTTTCCCGTTCTCGATCAGGGACACCGTGGCTTGCGATAAGCCCAGCGCTGCGGCAAATTCTTTTCCCGTCATTGCCAGTTGGTTGTCCCTCAAATAATGGATTCTCTCATGAATATCCATGAAAAAACCTCCTTTCGTGCTCTATAATATTTGAAAACTAATAATTTGTCAAGCTGAATAATGAAAATTCTTTGTTTTTGGGGTTGACAAAATTAGATTCTAAAGTTATTATATTAAAAACTGAATCTCACGATTTAGTTACTAAACAGAGTGAGGAGGTTCCTATGGAAAAGAAAAACAATATGGAACTGCTGGCCGAGCTGCTGGCCAGCCTGCCCCGGGAGCAGCAGGAATTTGCAGCGGCGCATTTGCTGGGCGTAGCCCAGGGGATGAAGCTGGCGGCGGACCTGGGAAAGGAGAAGAAGAGCGCATGAACGGGCAGGAAAAGCCGATCTTCGGGCCCAGCTGCGAAACCTGCTGGAAGCGAGACGGGTGCGACATCCGGAAGGAAGACACCGCCTTCTGCGCCCAGTGGGCCCGGACGGAGCCCAAGGACCCCGAGCGCCCCGACGCCTGGGAGCGGGGATTGACCCTGGATGAATGGATGGGAGGGATGTAGGCATGGCACGGAAGGCAAAGCGCGCGCCCACCTTCGCCCCGCTGGACCCCCTGTGGGAATACCCGGAAATGATGAGCGCCAAGGACATTGCCGAATTTTCGGGGATCAGCGAAAGCAGCGCCCTGCTCTGGATCCAGCGCAACGGCGGCGTGATCCTGATCAAGGGGCAGAAGCGCAACGTGTGGAAGGTGCACAAGGAATACGTGCGGCGGGCGTTCAACCTGCCACCGATCACGGCGTAGAGGAGCAGGAGCAAACCTTTAGGTTTGCGACGCGGAACACGAAATCAAGGAAGAAAGGCGGGAGCATTCGCCAGCCGCAACGCGGCACAGGGAATGCGAAGATAGAATGACCATGGACGTGACGCGGAGCACCGCCCGGCAATTCATTGCCGACTGGTTCGGGTTCGATTTCCGGCGGGTGAACATTTCCGGCTTGCAGCGGGACAAAGAGGGCCGCTGCATCGGCATCCAGTTCCGGGTGCATTCCTTCTACCGGGGCCGGTATCTGGCGCGGCGGCGCAGCGCATCGGCGGACTGGGAGCTGATCATGCTGCCCTGAGGGGCGGAAAGGATGGAAACCATGTACAGGATCACCTTTGAGGAACAGACGAAGGACGGCGCCTGGGAGAAGGCCTGCGATTCCCTGCTGGCAAAGGGGCTGAACCTCCACGCGCTGAACCCGGCCGGGGACGGCTTCCGGGCCGTGCGCCTGGCGGTGAACGATCAAGATATTGCCATGATGCTGTGCCACGACAACGTGACCCGCAAGGTGGCGCTGATCGCCCTGCCGGTTCTGGCCAAGGCGGAGAGCATGAACATCCAGGGCCAGACGATGCCGCTTTTCCGAGAAATCGACGCGGAAGCGCTGATCCTGGGAACGCAGACGGCGGCCCAGGGGCCGGAAAACGCCAAGAGGGGATTCCTGGACGCGCTGAGGAAGGCGCTTCGGAGGAAATAAGCGCGGGGCCAAGATGGGCTTCGCATGCGCCGGACCAAGATGGGCCCGGCAGGCGCGGGATCAAGATGGACCCCGCATGCGCCGGACCAAGATGGGCCCGGCATGGGGCCGGGGCAAGATGGCTTCGGCATTGCGCCGGATCAAGATGGATGCGGCAGGCGCGGCGAAACTGTGGATAGGGCCCGCAGAGGATACGCCGACGCACAATCAAACACGGGTGATCACGCATGCGAATAGAGGACTTTTTGGCGCTGCTGGAGCCGCCCCGGAAACGGCAGGACAGCCAGGGAAGCTATATTTGCCGCTGCCCGGCCCATGAAGACAACACGGAAAGCCTTCATGTGAAGCTGGGGCGGAACAAATACGGCAAAGACATCATCCTGGTGAAATGCTTCGCGGGGTGCGACCGGGAAGCCATCCTTGCCGCCCTGGGCCTGAAACAGAAGGACCTGACCTGCGACGCGCGGGACGACCCGCCCTTCGACGGGGGCACGGTGCGCATCGCCCGGCCCACCTATGAGCGGCGACGGGAGCACAAGGGAAGCGCCCCGGCGGAGCCCAATGAAAAGAAGGATCACGGAAGCAAAACAGAAGAAAAGGTTTACCCCTACACCGACGAGGAAGGAAAGCTGCTTTTTGAGGCGGTGCGCTACCGCTACCAGGACGGCGGCAAAACCTTCCGCCAGCGCAGGCCGGACCCCAAGAACCCCGGCGGCTGGCAATGGAACCTGATGGACACAAGGCTGGTGCTGTACCGGCTGCCAGAGGTGCGAAAGGCCATCCAAGCGAAGGACCCCGTCTGGATCGCGGAAGGCGAAAAGGACGCGGACAATCTGGCCGCCCTGGGCCTGTGCGGCACCACCGCCCCCATGGGCGCGGGCAAATGGGGCAAGGGCGATTATTCCGGCAGCCTCAAGGGCGGCACCTGCTACATCCTGCCGGACAACGACGAACCGGGCTGGCAGCACGCCCGGGAGGTGGCCCAGGCGCTGGACGGCGTGGCCGCCAACGCCCGGATCCTGGACCTGACCCGCATCTGGCCGGAGCTGCCGAAAAAGGGCGACGTGAGCGATCTCATTCAGCACCTGGGCCCGGATAAGGCCAGGGAAGCGCTGGTGAAGCTCTCCCAGGACCGGTCCGTGCAATTCGTGGACCTGCCCGCCATCTTTTCCCGGGTGCCGGGCTACGGCGCGGTGGAGGGCCGGATTTGCCAATACAAGGAGGGCGGGCCCGCCCCGCTGTGCAATTTCGTGGCGCTGCCGGTGGGCGTGCTGACGCTGGACGACGGGATCACCGCCACGAAGCAGATGGAGATCCGGGGCTGGACGCCCACGGGCCGGGAGCTGCCAAAGGCGCTGGTGCCCGTGACGCAGTTCCCCGGCATGACCTGGGTGGCGGAAAAATGGGACATCGCCGCCAACATCGCCCCGGGAAACACCGTGAAGGACAAGCTGCGCTACGCCTTAGCGGAGGCCGGGCGGCTGATCGTGGAGCGGCGGACGGAATACACCCACACCGGCTGGCGCAAGATCGACGGCCAATGGGCCTACCTGCACGGCGGCGGGGCCGTGGGCGCAAAGCACGTGAACACCGTATTGGAGGGCAATCTGCAAAGATTTTCCCTGGACGGCGGCGGGCACACCGAGGAGGAGGGCTACCGGGAAAGCCGGGCCCTGCTGCGCGCCATGAGCGGGCACGTGGCCGTGCCGCTGCTGGCGGCGGTGTACCTTGCGCCGCTTCGCCATTTCCTGCAATTAAGCGGCATCCCGCCCAACTTCGCCCTGTTCCTGGTGGGCAAGGGCGGCGGACGGAAAAGCACCGCGGCGGCGCTGGCCCTTTCCCACTTCGGGAACTTCACCAGCCAGACGCCCACCGCATCCTTCCACGACACGGCCAACAGCGTGCGGAAGAAGGCCTTCCAGCTCAAGGACATGCCGCTGCTGATCGACGATTACCACCCCACCAGCAGCCCC
Organism: uncultured Eubacteriales bacterium; assembly: GCA_902793245.1. GTDB lineage: Bacteria > Bacillota > Clostridia > Christensenellales > Aristaeellaceae > RUG563. Next base: position 9,032 of record CADBCX010000070.1, read on the forward strand.
CAGGAAAAGCGCAAGATGGAGGCCATGGCCCAGGACCTGGCCCGGGCCTTCGGCGATAACGCGGACCGGGGCCGCATGAACGCGGACCGGACGCTGCAAACCGCCCAGCCGCCCCGGTGCATAGCCATTATGACCGGGGAGGATATGCCCCAGATCGGGGAAAGCGGGCTGGCGCGGTTCTTCGTCGTTCGCATGAAGGGCGACGACGTGCCCATTACCGACGATCTGACCGCCGCCCAGGAAAAGGCGGCCCAGGGGTATTTGCAGGCCGCCATGATCGGCTACATTGGATACCTGCGGGCCCAGGCGGAGGATCTGCCGAAGAACCTCAAGGCCGAATGGATCAAGCTGCGCACCGAGGCCCGGCGGCGCTGGCCCACCGGCAGCCACGCCCGCAGCACGGAGGCCGCGGCCTTCCTGATGCTGGGATGGGAACTGATGCTGCTTTACGGCTATTCCCTGGGGGAGTTGAACCGGGAGGAGCTATCCAAGGAAATTGATCTGGCCTGGCAAAGCCTGGCCGATTCCGGCGGGCGGCAGGCCCAGGAGGCCCTGGAGGATACCCCGGAAAGCGCTTTCCTGGACTGCGTGCGGGAGCTGCTTTCCAGCAAGCAGGCCTACGTGCGCTACATCGGCCTGGGCGAGGAGGACAAGGGCCCCAGCGGCGGCCCCGGCATGATCGGCTACCGGGACGAGCAATATTACTACCTGCTGCCCGATCTCACCTATCGGATGGTGAGCGAAGTATACACCCGGCAGGGCACCCAGTTTCCCTTAAGCAAGCGCGGCGCGCTGCGGGCGCTGGCGGAAGCGGGGATCCTCACCTGCGAGGGTGGCGGCGTGACGAAAACCAAGCGCATCGAGGGCCGCACCATCCGCCTGGTGTGGCTGCGGCGGCACCACCTGGACGGCGGGGAGCCGCCGGCAGAGCAGCAGGATTTTCTCGCCGTGACGGATGATCCGGATAACCCATTTAGCGGGGAGGAATGAGCATGTATCTGCGAGGATTGGCCTATCAGGGGGCCAGCGTGCCCCGGCGGGATACGCCCGCCCTGGGCGGACGCCCGGCCAAGGAAATGAAGGACAGCCAGCTGAAATGGCGCATGTGCGATTGTGGCCCGGACTATTGCGGCCAGTGCGGGCTGTGCGATTACGGCAAAGAGTGGCTCAAGCGCCACGGAGAGGAGCGGACGGATGCAGGAAACGGCTGAACGGGCCATGGACAAGATCCGGGACGAAATGGCGCAGAACCCCAACCGCCCGGAGCTGCAGGCCATCGGCGAAATAATGACGGAGCGCCTGGCGGCGGACCCCCAGGCGGCGGAAAAGATCCTGGAAAAGGGAAAGACATTGGACGGCGCGTTCACAGAAATGCGGGAATGGGCCCGGAAGCACCAGCGCGGCGGCGCGTGCTGCGTAAGCCCCGCCCAGGCGGTGGAAATCGTGCTGGGCTACTACGGCCTGGACGCCGGCGGCCCGATCCCCCAGGCCCATCCCCCGAAAGCGCAAGCGCTTGCGCCTGATCCTTTGGGCGACGGGCTGGATCTGGACGCGCTGCTGAACGCATAAGCAAACCCTCTCAGGCGCTTCGCGCCAGCTCCCCCAAAGGGGGAGCCAAGAAAAACCTCCCAAGCGCCCCAGAAATAGCGGAGAGGGCGCGCGGGCAATGAAGCCTTGGCGGCTTGTTGAAAGGAAGATGCACTATGGAATTAGACGAGGCCCTGCGCCATGCGGGGAACGCATACCCGATGGATTTGGAAAACCGGGCCCGGGAGGCGCTGCCCGCCTACCTGTGGACCTGGGGAAAGCCCAAAGAACGGCGGGCCTACTGCTCCCTGTGCCAGGAGGATAACCTGCGCATTGATCCCGGCCTGGCCGTGCCCCTCTGGGCGGCGGGGGACCCTTACCTGGACGAGGAAACCGAGGAGGACGAAAGCCTGTTCCACCACCCCAAGCGGGTGCTGCGCTTCGACGGGCCCTGGGTGACCTACGGCCATGACACCGAAAAATTCACCCAATCCGGCAGGCACAAGGACTATGGTACCTGCCCTGCCTGCGGCAACGTGGCCCAGTACCGAAGCCTCAGCATGGGCCGCAAAACCCTTCGGGACCGGATTTTCCTGATCCGGTACCGGAAAAGCGCCGTTGAAGAAAACGCGCTGGTGATGCTGGGCTACCTGGTGATCCGGGATTGGGGGGCCTGGGACGATTACAACGAGAAGGAACCGGAAACCTACATCGACCTGCGGGAGATCTGCGTATTCCGCCCGGGGCGGAAGGGCGAACGCTTTACCAAGCGCATTCTCTCTTACGGCGAATACGATGAAAAGGGCCAGCTGATCGTGCGGCCCCTGGAAGAATGGCGGCACCCCAAGGAATGCGTGGGCGGCTTCGACCCCTGGCGGGCCCCTTTCCAATTCGATGGCGGCACGGATTTTTACCTGGATCGGGATTCGATGGACGCCGCGCTGCTGGGCACGCCCTGGGAGAGCATCTACCGGGAATGGGGGCGGGATTTCGCCCTGGATCGGATCACCTTCTTCGCCCGTGCCACCCGGTACGCATGCCTGGAATACCTGATCAAGCTGGGCTTCCTGAGATTGGCCTTCGGCCTGATCCGGGATGAGCTGCCGCCGCGCCTGCTGAACCCGCGCGGCAAAACGGCCCAGAAGGTGCTGCGGGTGGATGGGAACTTCTACGGCTGGCTGCGGGGAAACAGGATCGATGCTTCGCCGAGGCTGCTGGAACTCTACCACCTGCGGGAAAAGCGGGGCCTGCGCATCGGAAACGAGCTGCTGCTGTGCCTTTCCGGAAAGGGCGACGCGGCGGAGGCGGAAAAGCTGATGGACGCGCTGGAAACGCGAACGGCCAAGGCCATCCGCTACATGCAGAAAAAGCGGCTGTCCCTCAGCATGTACCTGGACCAGCTCAGGATGATGGACGCCCTGGGCATTCCCTTTTCCGAAACGGCGTGGCTTTTCCCGGCGGACTTTGACGAAGCCCACGCCCAGCTTTCCCGGCGGCAGAAGGTGAAACGGGACGCGGAGGCCGCGAAAAAGCTGGCTGCCCGGGCGGAAGGCCTTTCCGCCTGGTGGTACAGCGCGCTGGGCCTCACCATCCGGCCCATGCTGAGCGCCGACGAGATCATCCGGGAGGGGAACGCGCTGCGCCACTGCGTGGCCACGTATGTTACCAGCTACGCGGAGGGAAAGACCATCCTGCTGGCGCTGCGGGAGGAAGAAAAGCCCACAACCCCCTGGCGCACGGTGGAATACAACACGGCCGGCCAGCTGGTGCAGTGCCGGGGCTACAAAAACCAGAGCCCGGCGGACGAGCAGGAAAGGATCGATCAATTTCTGCGGATGTTTGACGCATACCGGGCTGAGTACGAACGGCTGAACGGGACGAAACAGAAAGCGAGGCGCAAGGCGGCATGAATGAGATGATTCGCACACCCGAAATGATCGCCGGGGAAATCAACGTGATCAAGGACCAGGTGCGGTCCACGGCCATTCTGGCCTCGGTTGAGATCGGGCGCAGGCTCCAGGAGGCCAAGGCCCTGGTGCCCGCCGGGGAATGGGGGGCCTGGCTGCAAAGCAACGTGGATTACAGCCAGCGCACGGCGCAGAACCTGATGGCGCTTTGCACCGAATACGAGGCCAGCCCCCAGCCGTTCCGGGAGCTTAGCTACACCAAGGCGGTGATGCTGCTTTCCGTGCCCCGGGAGGAACGGGAAGAATTTGCAGAAACCCATGACGTGGAGAGCATGAGCAGCCGGGAGCTGCAAAAGCAGATCGCCCAGCTGAAACAGAAAAACGATGAAATGCAGCTGACCATGGAGGAGCTGATCCGCAAGGCCCAGGAAAGCCCGGCGGAGGAAATGCAGCAGCGAATCAGCGATCTGCAAACCGAGCTTTCCCGGCAGAAGGAGGCCGTTTCCCAGGCCAAGGAAGTGAACAAGCAGGCCAAGGCGGACGCCAAGGCCCTGCGGGAGCAGCTGACGGACGCGAAAAAACAGATGCAGGAGCAGTCGGAGGCTGCCCAAGCGGAAAAAGCGGCGCTGGAGCAGGCCCTGAGGGATAAAGAACAGCCCATCATCCAGCAGGTGACGCCGCCGGACGTGGAACAGGAGCTTTCCCGGCTGCGGGCCCAGGTGAGCCGCACCGCGGATGAACAGGCGCTCCGGGCCGGCTGGGAGCTGCTGCGGCACAGCCTGGCCAGGCTCAAGGAGCAGCTTTCCGCCCTCAGCCAGCGGGATGAACAATTGGCCCATCAATTCAGCGCCGCCTTCGCCCAGGGCCTGCGCCAGGCGGCGGACGGGCTGGGAGGTGGGGCGGCATGAGCGATAGCAGTTGGGCCTATTTATCCGCCCATGGGTACGATGCCAGCGCCTGCCCCAAGTGCGGCGGCAAAACCGGGGTGCTGCACACCGCAAGAGAAAAGCGGGGCTACCTGATCCGCCCCCGGGAATGCAAGAATTGCGGCGAGCTCTTTTATACCGCCGAGCTGATCGTGGGCTGGGAGAGGAACGAAAACCCCCGCAAGCCAAGGCGGCGGACGGTGTGCACGGGAGAACCGGATAACAGCAGTTCCCAGCCGCAGGCGCTGGAGCCTCGGGTGCTGACAATCGACGAGGTGATTGCCTTGAAGGAGGGGGCGGTTGTTTGGTGCGAGGAACAAGGGGTTGTAACCCCCATGGTGTCCTGCGGCTCTGGGAAGGTTGGAAATTTCTACGTTGGTTATGAAGTCCGCTCCTATTATACGGACTATATGACATTCTGGTCTGCTCGGCCCACGGCGGAGCAGCGGAGGCGATCCCAGGAAATGATGAGAGGAGGAAACCCCAATGAACAAAGTTTTCCTGATCGGCAACCTGACCAAGGACCCGGAAATGCGGACCAGCCCCAGCGGGCTGCCGGTGTGCAGCTTCACCCTGGCGGTGAACAAGAGAAGCCAGAGTGATCACCCGGAGGCTACCTTCTTTCGCGTCACCGCCTGGCGGCAGCTGGCGGAAAACTGCGGGAAATACCTGGCCAAGGGCCGGAAGGCCGCGGTGGTGGGCGAGGTAAACGCCAGCGCCTATGTGGATCGGCAGGGCACGGCCCGGGCCAGCCTGGAGGTGACGGCGGACAGCGTGGAGTTCCTGTCGCCCCGGAACCAATCCGCCCAGGCCAGCCCCGACGTGGACGAAAACGGCTATGTGGCTGTGCCGCCGGATGAGGAAATCGATTTCTAAATGGGGGTGAAGCGCCGATGACCATGATGGAGCTGCTGGCGGCGTGCCGCCGGCATGGCCGGGACGCGGACAGCCTGGCGGACCGGATCGAGGAAATGGAGGCCGCGGCCACCAGCGCCACCATGGCCGTGGGCGGCGCGGGCGGCCACGCCGGGCCCAGCGACAAATATTCCGCCTATATGGCCCGGAAGGATGAGCTGGAGCGGCGTCTTCTGGCGGTGCGCCGGGCCCTGGCGGCGGAACAGATGGCGGCGATCCTGCTCACCGGCGATCTGCCGGACCAGCAGAGGAAGGCCATCCGGGGCTATTACCTGAACGGCAAAAGCGCCGCGGCCATCGCCCGGGATTCGGGCTACAGCGTGAGCAGCGTGTACAAGGCCATGGCGGAAGGGAAAGCCGCCCTTGCCGCCCTGCCGGACAGCCGGGTGGAGGAAGCGCTGCCGGGCTGGTACGTGGCAAAGTATCTCTACGGGCAAAACGACGAATGAAAAACGAATGGAGGAAACGAACATGAAAAAGGCGATTGGCGGTATCCTGATTCTTTCCCTGGCGCTCTCTATGATCTTCCCCGCGGCGGCGTGCGACGCTGCCCCTGCCGCGCAGCCGATCCTGCTCCCCGCCATGGGAGAAACCTTCCGGGACCCCGCCTGGTGGGCGGTGACGGAGGACTGCCGCCTGGCGGGCATCAAGGACGAAGGGGAAAGCCTGACGCTGCTGGGCGTTCAGCGGGTTTCCGGCCAATGGGTGGCCGGGATGAGCGAAAACGGCTGGGTGCGGGAAAAGGCCGCGGTGCGGATTCCCTGCCTGAACGGGCAGGTGACGGGGCTGACGAGGCTTTCCAACGTGACCATCACGGTGTGGGCCGAATACGTTTCCCTGGCCCGGGCCACGGTGGAAGCGCTGTTCGGGGAGGGCGCGGCCCTGTCCGCCGCCGCCATCGCCGCCGGGGCCACCTGGCGGGCGGGGGAATACGCCGCCATGATCTTTGCCCCCTCCTACGCGGAGCGCACCATCATCGGCTGCGTGAGCTTCAACGGCGGCCAGGACACCACGCCCCTTTGCATCCGCACCTTTGGCGGGCAACAGCGCTTCGCCCTGATTCCCGGCTGGCAGGATTGCCCCGCCCAGCCGCCGATCACCCAGGAGCAGCTGGACGAGGCGGAAGCCGCCCGGGCGCAGGCGGAAGCCTGGGCCTATGCGGAAGCCCAGGCCCGGGCGGAAGCGGAAGCAAGGGCAAGCGCCGCGGCCTCTGCCCAGGCCCGGGCGGAGGCGCGGGCGGAAGCGGCCGTCGCCCAGGCCACGGCCGGGAATGGGGATGGCTGCAACCGCAACAACAACGTGATCCAGGTGGGGATCAGCCTGTTTGGGGACGTGAAAAACTGGCTGGGCATCGGGAACAAAGGAGGCTGCGAATAACCATGGAGCAATTGCTGATCTGGTTCAAATGCGCGCTGCTGGCCTGCGGGCTGGCCATCGAGGCGCTGGTGCTGGTTTCCTGCGGGCTGGCCGCCTGGTGGCTGGTGCTTCGGTTCGCGGACTGGCGGGGGCAATGGATGGACGAGCATCCCGAGGAAGCGCCCCGGCGCGGCGGAAAGCACCGGCAAGGAGGTGACCGCCTGTGACGGTGGAATTTCATCACGGCGCGCTGAGCGATCCCTATGAGCAGCAGGCCAATGAGCAGGGATTCACACTGGGCGAAGAAAAGGAACTGCTGGAAAAGCTGGGTTTCTCTCTTGTGCTGGCGCATATTCACGGCTTGCTGCCGGACGGCGAATACAGCAAGGCCCTGTCCCGGCTGCAAAAGAAGCTGGTGCGGGCCTTGCGGCCTTTGAATAAAACGCATGATTGATACGCAGGGAAAAAGCCCCCGGGACGTGCTGCTGGGCCTGGAATGCTGCATGCAGGGGCCGGAGGATAACAGAGCATGCCATGATCTGGGCTGCCCCTATCTGGATGGGCAGGATGAATTTTGTATCGATCGCCTGATGCGCCACGCCCACGCCATGCTGGCGGCGAACATCCGCACCTTCCCCCTGACGGTGGAGGAGGTGGAGCTTTGGGCGGCGATGGACGTGCAGGACCGGGACCCGGTGCTGGAAGAAAAGCGACGGGACGGGAAAAGCGAATTTTCCTGGGTGCGCATCTGGCCGGATGCCACCGTGCGCCGGGTGCGGGATGGAAAAAGCCGCTGCTGGCGCTGCCGCCCCACGGAGGAGGAATTGGAGGCGATCCCGTGGCCCTGATCGATAAGGATATGGCGCTGGGCATTACGCTGCGCCATTGCGGGCTGTGCGCCCGTGAAATCGCGAAAATGCCGGACGAGGGCAGGCCCCGGCTGATGAGCCTGGAGGAGCTGCGCGCCGGATGCGGCAGCGGCTGGGAGGAAACCTGGTTCGACGGTGAAACCTGTCGGCTGAAATGCGCCTGGGCCATGGGCTGGCTGATCACGGAAGAGGGCTGCAACGCGAACCTGAACGATGCGGATGTGACGCGAAGCTATAACTGCGCGGGGAGCGGCTGGCGCATCTGGCGCGGGGACAGGCGTCCCACCGAAGAAGAGGAGGCGGCGGAAGAGTGGCGGATCTCGTGACGGCGGAATTTTACGAGGACGCGGCGCTGGAAACGCTGGTGGGCGCAATCGACCTCTATAAGCGGCACATGACCAGCCAGGCCCGGGAAATCGCATTGCGCCTTGCCCGGTTCCGGCAGGCGGAGGGCCTTCACGTGGTATTGATCGATAAAAACGGCGATGAGGCCGGGCGGTTCTACATCGCCTCGGGAGCGTGATCCCCTGCCCCCGCTGCCATCGCCCGGCGTATCGGCTGATCATCCGGGCCGGGCGGGTGCTGGTGTTCTGCTGCGAAAGGTGCGGCTATCTCTCCCCGCCGAGCAAGCCCAGGAAAACGGGGGCGGGCGAAATCCGTCCCGATCTTTCCACGGAATTCCACACAATTCCACAAAAATCCACTTGAATTCCACACGGAACCTGTGGTAGGATTATACTGCGCGAAGCGAGCAGGGATTTGCGGGGCGATCACCTCCCCCGCGGCCGATCCCGAAGGGGATGGCTTTCCCCGCCCGCGGCAGCGCCGGCAAGCCGCCAAGCGCCGAAACCCGCAAAGCCTGCAAGGCTGAGCGGGTATTTTTATGCAATGCTATACGGCCTATGTATAAGAAAAACGATCCCTTTTACACCAGCAAGCCCTGGAAGCTGCTGCGCATCCAGGCCCTGGAGCGGGATCATTACACCTGCCAGAAATGCCTGCGCAAGGTGGCGCTGGGCCTGAAAATCAAGGCCAACGATGCCACCATGGTGCACCATATCAAGCCCCGGAGCCAGTATCCGGAGCTTGAACTGGTTTTGGAGAACCTGGAATCCCTGTGCGATGCCTGCCACAACGAGGAGCACCCGGAGCGCGGCTTTAAGCCGGAAAAGAAGCGGGCCCCGGAAACCAAGCGCCGGTGCATTACCATCGGCGGGGACAGGAGCCTGGACAAGGGCTGAGAAACGAACGGAGGAAAACCCATGGCCGACACAACGCTGCCCGCGGAGGGCTATGACGCGGCGCTGCGGCAGCGGCATTTATCGCTGCTGGCAAGCGCGGAAAGCCGGGAAATGTATGATCGCACGCTTTCCCAATGCCTGGAAAAGCCCGGCGGCGTGACGGGCACGGATCAGGATATGATCTTCGACCTGTGCAGCGCGGAGGACATTAAGCAGGAATTGGCGCTGGACATCAAAAAGCGCGGGGTGGTGGTGGAAACCAGGAACGGCCGCCAGGTATTCAAAAAGG
>CADBCX010000071.1 GCA_902793245.1 uncultured Eubacteriales bacterium
AGATGCCCATTTCCCTCAGCGACATTGACGCCATCGCGGGCGCGACCGTGACCAGCACCGCCGTGGTGGATGCCCTGAACGCGGCCTATGCGCAGGTTGGAACCGCTGCTCCCGTCGAAGAGCCCGAAGCCACTACTGCGGCGGAAGGCCTGGCGCTCACCGCTGAAATCACTTCCGGAAACGAAGTGCTCACCCTCGAAGCCACCGTTGAGGACGGCAAAATCACCGCGCTCAGGGTCACGCCCGCCGAGAAGGAAGCTCTCCTGCAGGAGAAGTTCGTCGGCGCGGAACTGCCCCTGAACGTGGTGGAAGACGATATTGACCTCTTCTCCGCCGCCGTGGCGCTGAACAAAGCCTGGGCCGCGATTCCCACGGAGCCCTCCGCCGCTGAGATCCTGCTGGCAAGCGACGCCGGCGCTGTCTGCGAAACCACGGCTTCCGGCAAGGAGATTCAGGTGCGCGTGAACATCGCCAACGATGTGGTCGCCGGCCTGGTGGTGCTGGACAAGCCCGCGGGCCTGGCCAAGACCCTGCCCCTCGATCCCGACGCGCAGGATTCGTCCTACGCCGCCGCCGTCGCCGCCGCGATCAATGAAGCCAGCGGCGTGGAGGGCGCTTCCAAAGAAGAAAACGCCTTCGTGAAAGCGGAAAAGGTGCTGGCAAAGAATTTTGGCAAAGCCGCCGAAACCGCCCTGGACGGCAAGGAACTCCAGATTCGCGTGACCGCCGCGAACGGCGTGGTCGCCGGCCTGGTCGTTCTGGAAAAAGCGCAGGGCGCGGAGGAATACAAGCTCAGCGCGCTGGACGCCGACATGAAGAACCTGTTCCTGGCCAAGACCCTGCCCCTCAACGTGAACGGCCAGAGCACCGCTGCCGCGGCGACGGTGGCCAATGCCATCAACACCGCCTGCGGGTTTGAAGCCCAGGAAATCACCGTGAAGGAAGAAGCGCCCGCAGAAGCCGCAGCGCCCGAACAGCAGGAAGCGCCCGCGGAACCCGAAGTTTCCGAACAGCAGGAAGCGCCCGCCGAAACGCCCGCTGCTTCCGAGCTGACGCTTCGCGTGACCGCGGAATTTGAAAACAGCGCGCTCTCCAGCCTGACCGTGCTGGAAAAAGCGGACAGCGGCGAATTCGTTCCCTGTGCGCAGGAAGATGCGCTGAAGGAAAAATTCCTCGGCCAGCCTCTCCCCCTGGATATCAACCAATCCTCCGCGCTGGAAGCCACCGCGGCGATTGCCATCAACAAAGCCTACTACAATCAGGTGCATGAAGCCGAGCCCCAGCAGGTGGAAGACAGCGACGAAGAACCCGTTTTCCTGGGCGAAGCCATTTCCTTCTTCACTTCCATCCGGGCCAAGGTGCAGGTCACGCCCGCCCGGACGGTGGAAGCCGTGGAGTTTGAAGAAAAGCCCGTGGGCGCGGAAGAATATCATTTCAGTGACCGGAACGATGCGCTGGAAGCCCTGTTCGTGGGCGAGGCGCTGCCGCTGGATGTGAAGCTGTATGACGATGCTTACCAGGCTGCCGCCGCCATAGCGGTCAACGCGGCCTTTGCCAAGTATGCCGAATCCGGCGCTTATACCCTTTCCAACACCACCTTCGGCGTCGGCGAAAGCATCAGCTTCTTCACGATGTACAGAGTATCGGCCACTTTCGATAACGGTTCGTTTGTGACCTTCGGCGGATTCAAAGAGCCGGTGGATGGCGGGAAAGCGCCTGAAAGCCTGGATTGCGACGCCCTCAACGAACTGTTCGCCGGGCAGCCGATGCCGCTGAACGCCGGGGATTACACGGTTGCGGGCATGCCCGAATACGAAATGACCGCCATTGTGATCGCCCTGAACCAGGCTTACGAAAACTCCCTCGCCGGGCAGTGACCGGTGGAAACTGAGAAGAATGGAGGCACTGGCATTGCTTAAAAAAACTTTCAAGCGGGGCATTCATCCCCTTCATGGCATGCATGAAGGGAAAGGCCAAACCCGTGATCTTGCAACCAAGGAATACGTATCCGACACCGTGGTTATCTCCATGTCCATGAACATCGGCGCGCCCGCCAAGCCCTGCGTCAAGAAGGGCGACCATGTGGACGTGGGCCAGGTGATCGGCGAAGCCCAGGGCTTCATGAGCGTACCCGTCCACGCCAGCGTGTCCGGCGAAGTGGTGGCGGTGGATCAGGTGCCGTCCCTCGGCGCGGGCAACATGCAGGCCGTGACCATCAAGAACGATTTCGCGGATACCTGGGTGGAGCTGCATCCCCTGGGCAGCGTGGAAAAGGTCGATCCCAAGCTAGTGATCCCCGCCATCCAGGCGGCCGGCATCACCGGTATGGGCGGCGCATCCTTCCCCACGCATGTGAAGCTGACCTTTAAGCCCGGCGCGACCTGCGACACCATCATCGTCAACGGCGCGGAGTGCGAAACCCACCTGACCGCCGACTACCGCCTGATGCTGGAGCACAGCACCCGGATCGTGGACGGCCTCAGGGCGGTGATGCGGGCGCTGAACGTGAACAAAGGCGTCATCGGCATCGAGGATAACAAACCCGAAGCCATCGAAGCCATGATCAAAGCCGCCCAAGGCCGCGAGGGCGTGACGATCCAGCCCCTCAAAACCAAGTATCCCCAGGGCGGTGAAAAACAGCTGATTGAAGCCATCACCGGGCGGCAGGTGCCCTCCGGCGGGCTGCCCATCGACGCCCATGTGGTGGTGCTGAACGTGGGCACCTGCGCCGCCATCGCCGACGCCGTCATCGACGGCAAGCCCCTTATCAGCCGCATCTGCACCGTGACCGGCTGCGTGCGCAACCCCGCGAACCTGGTGCTGCGCATCGGCACCATCACGGAGGACATCATCGGCGCTTGCGGCGGCTATTCCGAAACCCCCGGCAAGGTGGTGTTCGGCGGCATGATGACCGGCATGTGCATTCCCAACGACCAGATGCCCATCGCCAAATCCACCAACGGCATCGTGGTGCTCAATGAAAAGCAGGCAAAGAGCAAGGACGAAAGCCCCTGCATCCACTGCGGGCGCTGCGTGGCGGCCTGCCCCATCGGCCTGAACCCCTACCAGATCAAGGTGGCCGCCGACAAGAGCGACTTCGCCGCCGCCCAGAAGCTCCACGTGATGGACTGCATCCTGTGCGGCTCCTGCGCCTATGAATGTCCTTCCCGCCGGTGGCTGACGCCTTCCTTCAAATACTGCAAGGATCACATCACCGCCGAAGCCAAGGCCAAAGCCGCCGCTGCCGCTGAGAAAGGAGGCGCGAAAAAATGAGCCTGAGAATTTCCACCGCGCCGCACATGCATAACCCGCTGACGACCCAGCGGCTGATGCAGTTCGTTTTCATCGCCCTGCTCCCCACCGCGGCCTGGGGCGTATACGCTTTCGGGTTCCAGGCGCTGCTGGTGCTGTGCCTGTCCATGGCCAGCTCCGTCCTGGCTGAATTCCTCTGGCAGAAGATCGCTAAGCAGCCCGTCCGCATCGGCGACTTTTCCGCCCTCGTGACCGGCCTCATCCTGGGCCTGAACCTGCCCGCCACCGCCCCCTGGTGGATGGTGATCATCGGCGCATTCTTTGCCATCATGATCGTAAAGCAATTGTTCGGCGGCCTGGGCGACAACTTCCTGAACCCCGCCCTCGCGGCCCGCGCGGTGCTGTTGGCCTCCTGGCCGGTACACATGACCGCTTCCGCCTGCGTGAATCCCACCTTCTTCCAGGCGGGCGTGGACGCGGTGTCCACCGCCACGCCCCTGGGCGCTCCCGGCAACTACACGCTGATGCAGCTGTTCCTGGGCCAGTGCCCCGGCGCGATCGGCGAAGTGAGCAAGGCCGCTATCCTGGTGGGCTTGCTGTTCCTGCTGGTCACGAAGGTCATCTCCTGGCGCATCCCCGTCATCATGACGGCCAGCGTCTTCTGCTGCACCATGCTGATTTCCGGCGCGACGCCCGAAGCGGCCCTGGCAGCTGTGCTCTCCGGCGGCGTGCTGTTCGGCGCGGTGTTCATGGCCACCGACTATGTGACCTCCCCCATCACCCCCTGGGGCCAGGTGGTGTACGCCATTGTGATCGGCCTGATCATCACCCTCATCCGTCAGTTCGGCAGCTATCCCGAAGGCGTCACCTACGGTATCCTGCTGATGAATATCGCCACCCCGCTGATTGACCGGCTGCCCCGGAAGATCTACGGTGTCAAGAAGGAGGCCAAGAAGGCATGAGCGAAAAGAAAAGCGTCGGGACGGTCTTCTTTAACGGGATCATTCCCGAGAACCCCACCTTCCGCCTGGTGCTGGGCACCTGCCCCACCCTGGCCGTCACCACCAGCGCCCTGAACGGCCTGGGCATGGGCGCGGCCGCCACGTTCGTGCTGGTGTGCTCCAACATCGCCATTTCCCTGCTGCGGAAGTTCATCCCCGACCAGGTGCGCATCCCCGCGTTCATCGTGGTCATCTGCACGTTCGTGACCATGGTGCAGCTGCTGATGAAGGCGTTCCTGCCCGCGCTGGATGAATCCCTGGGCATCTTCATTCCCCTGATCGTGGTTAACTGCATCATCCTGGCCCGCGCCGAAGCCTTCGCCAGCAAGAACGGCCCCGTGCTTTCCGCGGCGGACGGCCTGGGCATGGGCATCGGCTTCACCCTGGCTCTGACCCTGATGGGCGCCATCCGCGAGCTGATCGGCAACGGCAGCGTGTTCGGCTTCAACCTGCTGGGCGGCTCCTACGAACCCATGCTGCTGATCGTGCTGGCCTCCGGCGGCTTCCTCACCTTCGGCCTGCTGATGGGCCTGGTGAACCTGCTGGTCAAGAAATTTGAAAGCAAACACGCAGTTAAGGAGGGACAGGCCGCATGAGCATCACAGAAATCCTGCTGTTTATGGTCAGCTGCATCCTGACCCATAACTTCATCTTTAACCGCTTCCTGGGCTGCTGCCCCTTCCTGGGCGTTTCCAGCAAGGTGGAAACCAGCGTCAGCATGGGCCTGGCCGTGACCTTCGTTATGACCATCGCCTCCCTGTTCTGCTGGCTGATTTACAACCTGCTGCTCATCCCTCTGGAGCTGACCTACATGAACACCATCGCGTTCATCCTGGTCATCGCCGCGCTGGTGCAGTTCGTGGAAATGTTCCTGAAAAAGAGCAGCCCCACCCTGTACAGCGCCCTGGGCATCTACCTGCCCCTGATCACCACCAACTGCGCGGTGCTGGGCGTTGCCACCCTGAACATGAACAACAATTACGGCCTGCTCCAGTCCGTGCTGAACGGCACCTTCTCCGCCCTGGGCTTCCTGCTGGCCATCGTGCTGATGGCGGGCGTCCGGGAGCGGCTGGAAAGCAGCAAGATCCCCGCCTGCATGAAGGGCTTCCCCATCACCCTGGTCTCCGCCGGGCTGATGGCCGTGGCCTTCATGGGCTTCAACGGCTTGGTATAAGGAGGAAGCGGATATGACGATTTTGTATGCCGGTATCCTGCTGGGCGCGCTGGGCCTGATCTTCGGCGGCGTGCTGTCCTTTGCCAGCAAGAAATTCCACGTGGAAGTGGACGAGCGCGTGGCGCAGGTGCGCGAGTGCCTGGGCGGCGCGAACTGCGGCGCCTGCGGTTATCCCGGCTGCGATGGCTTCGCCGCTGCCGTGGTCGCGGGCGAAGCCCCCATCAATGGCTGTGCCCCCGCAGGTGAAAAAGGCGTGAAAGGCATCGCCAAAGTTATGGGCCTGGAAGCCACCTCTTCCGAAAAGATGGTTTGCCGGGTGCTGTGCCAGGGCGAAAGCGGCGTGGCAAAAGAACGCTATCAGTACGACGGCTACCAGAGCTGCGCCACCGCCGCCGGCCTGGCAGGCGGCCCCAAGGACTGCCGCTTTGCCTGCCTGGGCCTGGGCGACTGCATTGACAAGTGCGCGTTCGGCGCAATCACCATGGAAAATGGCATCGCCCATGTGGATCCCGATAAGTGCACCGCCTGCGGCGCATGCGTGAAGGCCTGCCCCCGCGGCGTGCTGAAGCTGCTGCCCCTCTCCTCCAGCGTGATCGTGCGCTGCCGCAACAGCGACACCGCCCGCGTGGCCCGCGCCGTCTGCATGGACGCCTGCATCGGCTGCGGCCGCTGCAAGAAGGAATGCCAGTACGAAGCCATTACCGTGGAAAACGGCTTCGCCCACATCGACCCCAGCAAGTGCACCCGCTGCGGCGCCTGCGCGGCGGTCTGCCCCTGCAAGTGCATTACGATTTCATAAAGTTTTTCTGGGGAAACCATTCTATGCTGCCCAAAGAACGGTTTCCCCCAGACCCCTTTCCAAGAAAGGCGTATAGGGAAAAAGGCCGGATGGAGTTTCAATCCATCCGGTTTTATCTTAGATAAAAACTTATTCTTGTATTGTTCCGATCAAGCCGTCCTGATGCAATCCGGTTACGGTCACAGTACAGAGCTTGCCGGGTGTTCCGCCTTCCACGGCACAGGGCATATACTCGGCGGTATAGCCGTGGATCAGGCCGTTTTCGTCGGTTTCTTCCAGGAGAACTTCCACGGTTTTTCCGACCCAGGAGGCGCGGTAGGCGTCGGCCAATTCATTGCTAACAGCAATCAGTTTTCTTGCCCGCTCTTCGCGGACGGCCCGCTTCACCTGGTTTGGCATGGCAGCGGCGGGCGTGCCCTGGCGGGCGGAATAGGGAAACACATGCATCCGGGCGAAACCGATTTCTTGGCTGAACGCCACGGTCTCGGCAAACTCTTCCTCCGTTTCCCCCGGAAAACCCGTGATCACGTCGGTGGTGATGGCGCAGGATGGGAACGCCAGCCGCAGCAAGGCGCAAGCCCGGCGGAAATCCTCGGTGGTATAGCGGCGGCGCATCCGTTTCAGCACCGCGTCGCTGCCCGATTGCAGGGCCAGATGAAACTGCGGGCAGACCTTTTTCTCCCGCTTTAAAGCGTCAACAAATTCCTCCGTCACGATCACCGGTTCCAGGGAACCTAAACGAATGCGGCTGACCCCAGGCGCGTCGCAGGCGCGAATGGCATCGATCAGGGAAGCGTTTTCCAGATCCCGGCCATAGCTGGTCAGGTGGATGCCGGTCAGCACCAGTTCCCGGAAGCCTGCCTGCGCCAGGCGGCAGGCTTCTTTGGCAATGTCCTCCGGCTTGCGGGAGCGAATGCCGCCGCGCACGTAGGGGATGATGCAGTAGGTGCAGTACCGGTCGCAGCCCTCCTGGATTTTCAGCACGGCTCGGGTGTGGCCCTCGTGGTTGGAAATGGACAGGGGTTCATAGGGCGTGCGCAGAATGTCCGTGACCGCCGCCACCCGTTCCCCCTTTTCCACGGCTTCTTCCAGCAGCTTCACCACTTCGCCCCGCCGGGCGTTGCCGATCACCAGCCGGGCTCCCGTTTCCAGCAGCTTTTCCCCGTCCCGCTGGGCCAGGCACCCGGCGATCACCACCTCGGCGCTGGGATTCGTACGCAAGGCCCTGCGAACGGCGTTCAGGCTTTTCTTGTCGCCGGTGCCGGTGACGGTGCAGGTGTTCACCACGTACACGTCCGCCACGTCGGAAAAAGCCCGGGGCTCGTACCCCGCCATCTCAAACAGCTCCAGCATGGCCTGGGAATCGTACTGGTTCACCTTGCAGCCAAGGGTGTGGAAAGCTACCGTTTTCATATGTGCGAAAGACTCCTTTAATGATTATTCCATATCGCCCGAGATCGTCAGCAGGGAAATAACCGCCGCCAGCCCCGCCGTTTCGGTGCGGAAAATGCGGGGGCCTAAAGTGACTGGCTTCGCGCCCGCGGCTTTCAACTGGTCGATTTCCTCCGGGGAGATGCCCCCCTCCGGGCCGATGATAACGGCGACATCCTTTTCGCCCTGCCAGTTGGCGCGGATGCCGTTTCCGTGTTCTTCCTCCCAGGGAACCAAAGCCAGGTCATGCTTCACAATCTCCATGCACACAGCTTTTAAAGACAGCGGCAGCGCGATTTCAGGAACCGCTGCCCGCCCGGACTGCTTCGCGGCTTCGGCGGCGATGCGCTGATACCGGGCCTGCTTTTTCGCAGCGTCCTTGCTCTCCCACCGGGCCACGCAGCGGGAAAACTCCACCGGCACGATGCGGCGCACGCCCGCTTCCGTGCATTTCTGCGCGATAAAATCCATCTTGTCGCCCTTGGGAATGCCCTGATACAGGGTGATGTTCACCGAGGGTTCGGGAGACGGCAGTTCACCTTTTAATGCCAGCGCCACGCGGGGACTCGTTTCCCGGATCACCGCGGTATACACCCGGCCCTCCAGCAGCGCCTGGCATTCGTCGCCGGCATTCAGCCGCAGCACCCGCAGGGCATGGTTCTCTTCCTCCGGCGGCAATACGGCGGTTTCCTCATCCAGTCTTTCGGCAAAAAAGCGGTGCATGGCGACCCCATCCTTTTCTTCATTTCGCTGATATTCTATCATATTTTCTCCGAAAAATGAAGCGCAGTTCTCCGTTCCGATGAATTTTCTGTAAAACCTTCCTGACAGGAGATTTTTGTCTTGTGTATCCGCCCCGTTTCTGGTATACTATATATGGATTTTTTTGCACTTTGTATGATGTACGGGAGGTTCAATCCTGTGAGCAATTACCAAGACCCGAATTATCCTCAGCAGCCCGCTGCGCGCCATCGCCGCAGCGAACGCCGCCGGGACGCCGGAAATACGTATGATGCCCCGGCGTCCAGCCCATCCCGCCAGGTGGCCTCGGAAAACGAGCCGCTGGACGAAATCAAGTGGCAGCGTCAGCAGCCATCCAACTGGCCGAACGAAAACGACAGCTTTTCTTCCGCGCCCGGCCCCCGCGCGAGAAACAGGCAGAGCGCGCCCGTCCCGGATGAACAGATGTACATGCGCAGAACCCCCGCGCAGGTTGATTCCTATGATGACGAGGACGACGAAGAGCGCTCCTTCCCCTGGATGAAGCTGATTGTCGGCCTGCTGATCGCATCGCTCCTGTTTTGCGTGGCGCTTCATTTTATTCAGGACGCCGGGCCGCTGAATCCCCTGAAAAACGCTATTGACGGCCTGATTCCGGTAAAGAAAGAGTCCGGAAAAGTGATATCCTTCCAGGCGGCCAGCAACAGCACGTCAACCAACCAGCGCCTGCTGTTCAGCATGACCACGAATCAGGCGGTGGATGGCGTGCGCATTGAAGATGCCGACGGCAACGACATTGCCTGCACCGTGAACCTGGTGAACGGTACGAACGAGACAAACAAAATCTGGAATATCAACGCGATTTTTGACTTTCCTTATTCCGGTGAAGTATTTGCCGTTATCCGCCAGGGCAACAACTGGATCAGAACGGATCAGACGTTTTCCATCGTAGTATCCGAAGCAACGCCTGTCCCCGTTGAAACGCCTTTCCCGACGCCGGCGCCCATTCCCGAGGAAACGCCGTTTGTGGATCAAGGCACAGAGGACTCCGGCGATACAGCGGAAAGCGACGCTTCCGCTTCGGACGACGCGGGTATCCCCCTGTACACGGAAGATCCCGAATCCCTTTCCGCCGTCGTCACCTGGGCGCCCACCATCGAGCCCTACCTCTCCGATGTGCAGGAAGAATTGTTTACGGAAGAACCGACGGCCCTTCCGACGGAGGAGCCTACCCCTGAACCGACCCCGGATCCCACCGAAGCGCCGCCGCAGGGGCCCACACCGGAACCCACCATCACGCCGCTGCCCCGGCTGGAAGCGAACGACAGCGCCGGTTCCCTGAAAACTACAGATACGGTTTACCGCGGAAAAAAGAGCATTTCCTCCTTCAGCCGGGAAATGGGCTATGTTGCTCCGCATCCCGACCAATATACCCATTACGCCATCGGCGTGACGACCTTCCGCGGCGACAACTTCCGCCGCAACGCCGCGTTCGGCGTCGCGAATGTGGAAAGCGAATCCATGTCCGTGCAGTGGCAGGTTCCCCTCGGTTCCCTGCGCACGGAGGACAGCGGCACCCTGTACGGCGTCGGCTGGACGGGCCAGCCCGCCATCATCCATTGGACGCTGGAAGTCCGGCCGGGGCTGGGCATTTTCGAGGAAAAGAAGGAAAGGGTGCTGAATGAGGTCATCTTTGCCGCCCAGGACGGAAAAATCTATTTCCTCGACCTGAGGGACGGCTCCCCCACCCGCGATGAAATCAACGTGGGTTATCCCATGAAGGGCAGCGTGTCCGTCGATTGCATGGGCAGGCCGCTGCTGGCCGTGGGCCAGGGCATTTCCAAACTGGCCAACGGCAAGACCGGTACCATCGGCACGCGGCTGTTCAGCTTGGTAACAAACAAGGAAGTATATCTGCTCAACGGCCGCAAGCACGACACACAGCCCAAGCAATACTCCAGCAACGGCGCCTTTGACGGCACTTCCCTGTTCCTGTGCGACCAGCAGGGTGTGAACGCGATGATCGTGGCCGGTGAGAACGGCCTGCTGTACACCGTGGACCTGAACATGAAGTTTGAATATCCCAACAATGACTTCCCCGACAGAGCGGTATCCATCGAGGTCAAGCCTGAAATCACCTACCTGCTCACCAAATCCGGAAGCGAAAAGGATGCCCAGACCGCTGTGGAAAGCAGCGTGGCCATGTATGACAAATACATCTATATGGCGGACGCCTACGGCATCATCCGCTGTGTGGATTCCGATACCATGAAGACCGTCTGGGCCGTGGACGGGGGCGACAATATCGACGCCTGCCCCGCCCTGGACATGGACGCAAGCAACAACCTGCGGCTGTACGTCGGCAATACGGCGTTTAACCGCCTCGGCAACAAGAATCCAGTGACCATCCGGAGCCTGAACGCCCTGACCGGCGAGGAAATCTGGCGCTACGAAATCAAATGCGACTTTGACAAGAACCAGCTTGCCGGCTGCAAAGCCAGCCCGGTGATCGGCCAGAATGCCATCAGCAATCTGGTTATCTTTACCGTGAACAAGGTCAGCGGCGGCGGCAGCAAGGTCATCGCGCTGGACAAGAATTCCGGCCGGGTAGTATGGGAATACGCGCTGGCGGACGAAGCCATTTCCTCCCCCGTTGCCGTGTACGACGAACGGGGCGAAGCCTGGATCATCCAGGGCGACGAGGGCGGCAACCTGACCATGCTCTCGGGGCGCACCGGCGAAAAGCGTACTTCCATCAACCTGGGCGGCGCGATCCAGGGCAGCCCTGCCGTGTACAAAAGCTATCTGGTGGTTGGTACGTGCAGCAAGAGCAACGCTAACATGTACTGCGTTAAAATTCATTGATTCCCGTTTTCAAACCGTCCAGGCGTATCCCTTGGGCGGTTTTTTCATATTTTTCTATTTGCAATTGCGCCTTTTTTCGATATAATAAAACAAAGGGATGTAAGCCCGGAGAAACGCGCCGGAACGCAGTTGGGAAATTTACAATGTCGAACCGGCATTCCGTCGGCTTACAGACATATATTGAAACATCAAATTCAGTGGGAGAGGAGCTGTGCGTTTGAAAAGAGCAGTGCGATTTGTTTCCTTTATCCTGGCGGTGATGCTTCTTCTGCCTTTATCCATGGGGGCGGAAGCGGAAAAAATGAGTGGTGTGGTCCGGGTGCTGCTGACGAGGGTGAAAGTGACCGACCAGCTGAAAATCTCCCTGGACGGCAGCTATACCCTGGACGGCATCGCATTCCAGCGCGGCAGCCAGCTGACCGTAGCCACCGGGAAAGACGGGCTGTATCTGTACTACGAAGGCATGTCCATGAAGATGGGCAAGCAGATGACCCTGGTGCGCCATGAAACCGATGAGGGCCTGGAAAACGGCATCCGTTTCAATGGCAATTACGAGCTGCACCCCGGCGATGTGAAGCTGAGCGCCGTCGACGGGGGGATCCGCGTCGTGCTCTACGCGCCGGTGGAAGAATACCTGCTGGGCGTGGTGCCCTATGAAATGAGCGATTCCTTCCCTTTGGAAGCCCTGAAAGCCCAGGCTGTGGCCGCCCGCACCTATGCGCTCAAAAGGACCGGCTCGGCAAAAGACTACGATGTGGAGGACAATACCAACGACCAGGCCTATTACGGCGTGAAAGCCCAAAATAAAAACGCCGCCAAGGCTGTGAGTGAAACCACGGGCCAGTGCGCCTACTACAAGGGGCAGATGGCGGACTGCTATTATT
This sequence comes from uncultured Eubacteriales bacterium, assembly GCA_902793245.1. Lineage (GTDB taxonomy): Bacteria > Bacillota > Clostridia > Christensenellales > Aristaeellaceae > RUG563. The sequence goes on from CADBCX010000071.1 coordinate 12,127, forward strand.
CCGCCAGCAACGGCGGGCAGACGGAACTGCCTTCCCATGTGTGGAGCAAGGAAAACCCCGGCTATCTCATCATGACCGACGACCCTTACGATTTGCAGAATCCGGAAAGCGTGGTCAAAAGCGCCCGGCTGCCCAAGGAGCTGAAAAGCAACGATGACCTGGGCGCGCTGAAGGAACCTGTGTTGAGCGCCCTGTCCGAGCTGCTGGAAAGCAAGGGCTACGACGGGGACATGGAGCAAATCCAGGTTGTTGGAATAACAGACGTTGAAACCGCCCTGCCCAAATACCACGATTCTCCTACCAAAATCATGACGCTGCTGCGGCTGTTCCTGACGGTGAAAGCCCGCCGGCTGATTGTGACCGACCCGCTGGACGACGAAGAGGATATCTCCATTTTTACCGTGATCAACGATGACGCGCCAATCCCCACCGACACGCCTGCGCCTTCCCCTCTGCCCGAAGAAAAATGGAGCGAGCCGGAAGAGCTGCCCGAACCTGTGCTGGTGACGCTGGATCTGTTCCCGCTGGTGGAAAAAGCCCTGAACCTTTCTATCAACTCCGGCAGCAACGAACTCATTACAGTGAACGAAACACTCACGGCCTTTGCCCTGGAATCCAGGCGGTTTGGGCACGGCGTGGGCATGAGCCAGCGGGGAGCCCAGTGCATGGCGGGGCTGTACCGCTGGAATTATGAACAGATCCTGCGGTTCTACTATCCCGGTATGCAGCTTGAAACCGTGAACTACACCTCCTCCCTCCAGCCCAAGCTGGACGCCCGCTTCCTTGCCACTCCCGGCCCCGCGGCCACGCCTACGCCCCGGCCTACGGTCATGCCCGTGCTGTCCACGCCCGGGCCGCAGGAATACAAGGTCAAGGTGACGAATATCGGCGAAAACTCTTACCTCAATATGCGCGCCCAGCCCAGCACCCAGTCCGATGTGATCCGGCTGCTGTACTATGGGCAGGAATTGATCGTGACCCATGAGGACGGCGATTGGCTCACCGTGCATACGGATGACCTGAACGGCTTTGTGATGAAGGAATTCGTACAGAAAATAGAATAATACCATGCTTCTTCAAAAATCTTAACAACCATGTTGTGAAGGGTAACGAAGCAGGGGCCTGTGCGGCCCCTAAACCCCGCACCAGGGGACTTCGCCCCCTGGACCCAATTAGCGGAATCTGCTTGAAAAGAAAATCCAACTTGATTCCCGCTGTTGCTTGGAGGAACGCTGAAGTCAGGGTTGGTGCCGTTGTGCTTCTGGCCCGGCGGACGAACCGCCGATGACCGCCAGTGGCGGGAATCTCATCGGCGGTGAGATCAGGCGAAACG
>CADBCX010000072.1 GCA_902793245.1 uncultured Eubacteriales bacterium
ATGATTTCGTCCACGGGATAGCCGCTGCGCTTGCTGGCGTCCGCTAAGGTGGCGTGCCTCATCAGCGCTTTTACGATCGGGCTGTTGATGATTTCCAGGCGCTTGTCCATCTGCGCCGCTTTTTCCGGCAGCCAGGGATACGCGGCGATAATGTCCGCAATTTTGGTTTTTTCATTGAATTCCATCCGCTTATTCTCCTTTGAAATCATTGTATTCGTCCAGGAAAGAGATTTCCTTGCCCTTGTATTTCCAGCCCACCATCGTGTCCAGCTGCACGTTGTGGATGCTGCCGAAGATGTTCCATTCTACGGTGGGATTGTCCGCATGCAAGGCTTTGATCAGCCGCTTCACTTCCAGCCGCTTGCTGACGTGCTCCTCCCGGCTGGCCTGTTCCGTGAGGCGGCAGGCGCATTGGATGAACTGCAAATTGTTCTTGTCCCGCCAGGCGCAGATGTCCTCCTCCCGCACGGTGTAAAGCGGCCTGATCAACTCCATGCCGGGAAAGTTTTTTGCTTTCAGCTTGGGGGGCATGCCCTGGAGCTGTCCGCCGTACATCATGCCCAGCAGGGTGGTTTCGATCACGTCATCAAAGTGGTGGCCTAAAGCGATTTTGTTGCAGCCCATTTCCTGCGCCCTGCCGTACAGGCAGCCCCGCCGCATCCGGGCGCAGAGAAAGCAGGGGTTCTTTTCCTGGCTGTCGATCACTTCAAAAATGTCGCTCTCGTACAGCGTGTAGGGGATGCCCAGCAATTGGGCGTTGCTTTCCACCTTCGCCCGGTTTGACCGGTTATAGCCGGGGTCCATGATGAGATACTCCGCTTCAAAGGGGAACTCCGTGTGCCGGTGCAACAGCTGAATCAGCTTCGCCAGCAGCATGGAATCCTTGCCCCCGGAGATGCACACGCAGATTTTGTCCCCCGGCTGAATCAGCTTATACCGCTTCACCGACCGGCAGAAGGGCTGCCACAGCGTTTCCCGGAACTCCGTCAGGATGCCCCGCTCCAGTTGTTCTAAATAAGTTAATGTCCGGGCCATTACGCGGGTTCACCTCCTGAGCATCGTGAAAAATCTGCTTTTATTGCTTGACACCATCGGAAAAGGCGGATATAATAAAGACAGGGAGTTGGTAGCTCGCGGAGCTTATCACCTGCCGGTGATTAGTTCACAAGCCATCGCGCATTGCAGTACGCGGTGGCTTTGCTCATGCTTATTTCTTGATCTGGTTCAAGATGAACTCAATCAGCTTCAGCAAGAGGGTCATAGCTGCTAAACAAACCATGGTGGTCTGGTACACATCCATGTCCATCACCTGCCTTCCTTTGTGGCCGGCAGGCGAAAGCTCCGCGTATTTCCTCCCTGTCTGCCATCCAATGGTTCGGGTGGCTTTTTTATTATAAACGAAGAAAAACGCTTCGTCAAGAAACATTAACAAATATGAAAGCAAATTGTAATAATGTTATTCTTTTCGAGTTTTATTTCCTCGCTTCCAGGATCGACTTGATGAACTCCCGGCTGCGTTCCTGCCGGGGATGCTCGAAAAACTCCCGGCTGGGGCCGCTTTCCACCACGCTGCCGTCCGCCATGAACAGCACCTTGCTGCTTACGTGGCGGGCGAAGTCCATTTCGTGGGTGACCACCAGCATGGTCATGCCTTCCTCGGCCAGCTGCCGCATCACCGCCAGCACCTCCCCGATCAGCTCGGGGTCGAGGGCGCTTGTAGGTTCGTCAAAATAGATGATCTCGGGATTGGAGGCCAGGCCCCTTGCGATGGCGACGCGCTGCTGCTGGCCGCCGGAAAGCTGGGAAGGGTAGCTGCTCAGCTTGTCCGCCATGCCGACCCGCTTGAGCGCTGCCAACGCGATTTCGTTGGCCTGGTCTTTTTTCATTTTGCCCGCCACGGTCAGGCCCAGGGTCACGTTCTGCAAGACGGTTTTGTTCAGGAACAGGTTGTAATTCTGGAACACGAAGGCCGTTTTTTTGCGGATGCGGGCAATGTCGGCATGGGACGCGGCATGCAGGTCGAACCGTTCCCCGTCAAAGACCATTTCCCCCTGGTCGGCGCGCTCCAGGAAGTTCAGGCACCGCAGGAAGGTGGTTTTCCCCGACCCGCTGGGGCCGAGGATGGCCACCACGTCGCCCTTGTTCACGGTCAGGTCGATGCCCTTGAGCACCTCCAGCTTATCAAAGCGCTTGTGCACATGCTTGATATCCAGCATCATGGCTTGTTCCCTCCATACGTCGCCAGGCGCTTTTCGCCCAGCCGCTGAACCCAGGACAGTACGGTGCAGAACAGCAGGTAAATCAGCGCCACTTCGCCGTACAGGGCCGGCCTGGCGGAACATTTCCATCACGGTGATGGTCGCCGCCATGGAGGTTTCCTTCAGCATGGCGATCATGGAATTGCCCAGGGCCGGGAAGGCCGTTCGGAACGCCTGGGGCAGCACCACATGCGCCATGATTTGCACGTAGTTCATGCCCACGCAGTAGCCCGCCTCCATTTGTCCGCGGCTCACGCTTTCCAGCGCCCCGCGCATGGTTTCCGCCATGTAGGCCCCTTCGTTAAAGCCCAGCACCAGCACCGCCGCGGGGAACGCGTCGATCACAATGCCCACGCTGGGCAGGCCGTAAAACACTAAATACAGCTGCACCAGCAGCGGCGTGCCCCGGATGATCCAGATATAAAACCGGCAAATTTGCCGCAGCACCTTCACATTGGCATACTGAATCAGCGCCACGATCACGGCGATGACCAGCGCCAGCGAAAAAGAAAGGACGGTCAGCGGGATGGTGACTTCGATCCCGTAGCGCAGCAGCTTGGGAAAAGAGTCAGCCAGGATATTCCAAAGGCGTTCGCTCATGCTTTCACTCCATCATCACCAGAGTCTGTTCATACTTTTGGTGCGTTCACGCGATGCGAAAAGGCGTGGATGCCGGGAGCTTTCCCGTCAGGCGCGGTTCAATCCAGCCTGACCGGCAGATCGGTGTCGGTAAAGGGGTCGTTGGCATCAAACACGCTGTCGTCGTCGCCGCGTTTATTGACGGGCGGCAGGACGGTAAACACATTGATAAACAGCTCGTTTTCGGCAAACTCCAATTCGGCGCGTTCCCGGGGTTTGGTGAGCGCCAGCACTTCGGTGTAGCGGGTTTTCCCTTTCCGCGCGAAGCTCAGGGCGACCTCGGGGCGTCCCTGCCAGTGCATGGGAATGAACAAGCGGGGCTTCGCGGCCATCACAAAATAGTTGGCCCCCGCATCATACAATCCGCCCATACGGGGATCGATCGGGAACATGGCGATATCGATGGGCAGGTGTTCGATGGGAGACATGGCTTCGTAGAAATCACGCTCCGCCTGGGCGATTTCCCGCAGGGTGCTTTCCTCGCGCCAGTGCCACAGGTTCAGATCGCCGGCGTGGAACACATGCAGGCCGCCCGCCGTCACATAGAAGGACACGCCCTTATCCGTGCTCGAGAACACACGCACCACCACGTCGCCGATTTCCAACTGATCACCGGGCTGCACCCGACGGCCAGCGTATTTCTCCTCTGCGTCATAGGCGATGAGATAGGTGATGGGATATTTCTGCGCGTTCCAGGTGTAGATGATTTCGTCCACATGATCAACATGATCGTGGGACACAAACACCAGGATGCGCTTGTACCCCTCAAATTCCTCCTCCCTGAGCTGGGTGCTTTCATCCAATTCGCCATGTTCGCCCCGCCAGTAATCGAATACCATCAGGGTTTCACCGATTGCCACCGTAAACCCGGAATTATGAAAATAGGTCACCGTCGCTTTGCGATTCTCGTCCATATCATCGCCTCCTTCATCCAACAACACATATTATAAATCACATGGGCGAAAATAGCAAATAAAAACAGAGGCTTATGCAGCCCCTGGAAACGTGTTTTGCGTTACGATGAAAAGGGCACTTAACGTGTCCATTAACCCATATCAGTCCGCGAACAGCGCGGTGGAGAGGTAACGGTCGCCGGTGTCGGGCAGCAGGGCCACAATCACCTTGCCCGCGTTCTCGGGCCGCTTCGCCAGCTGGATGGCCGCGTAAGCCGCCGCGCCGGAGGAAATGCCCACCAGCACGCCCTCGGAACGCCCGATCAGCTTGCCGGTGGCGAAGGCGTCCTCGTTCTCCACAGCGATGATTTCGTCGTACACCTTGGTATCCAGCACGTCCGGCACAAAGCCCGCGCCGATGCCCTGAATCTTGTGGGGACCTGCCGTGCCCTTGCTCAGCACGGGGGAGGTAGCGGGCTCAACCGCCACGACCTTGACCGCGGGATTCTGCTCTTTCAGGTACTTGCCCGTGCCGGTCACGGTGCCGCCGGTGCCCACGCCCGCCACGAAAATGTCCACCTTGCCGTCAGTGTCCGCCCAGATTTCCGGGCCGGTGGTGGCGTAGTGGGCGGCGGGGTTGGCGGGGTTCACAAACTGGCCGGGGATGAACGCGCCGGGGATTTCCTTCGCCAGCTCATCCGCCTTGGCAATCGCGCCCTTCATGCCCTTGGCGCCTTCGGTCAGCACGATCTCCGCGCCATAGGCTTTCAGCATCTGGCGGCGTTCCACGCTCATGGTGTCCGGCATGGTCAGGATGATGCGGTAGCCCCTCGCGGCGGCCACGGCGGCCAGGCCGATGCCCGTGTTGCCGGAGGTGGGCTCGATAATCACGGAGCCGGGTTTCAGCAGGCCTTTCTGCTCCGCGTCGTCGATCATGGCCTTGGCGATGCGGTCCTTCACCGAACCGGCGGGATTGAAGTATTCCAGCTTTACCAGCACTTTGGCTTGCAGGTTTTCTTTCTTTTCAATGTGGGACAGCTCCAGCAGCGGGGTGCCGCCGATCAGCTGGTCAGCGGAAGTATAGATACGGCTCATGGTTTTTCCTCCTTTTATTTCGCGGTATAATAAAATGCTTTTCTCGGTCCGATGGCAGTCCTGCGTCAACAGCGCCAGCGCAGGCCCGGACGAAGCGGCGATAACCGCGGGCGGGAGGGGGAGAATGCTTTCATCGAATTTACCTACCTTTCAAATAGGTTGATAGGATTATAATGCAGGGATTTGTTTTTGTCAAGGAGCAAATTGTTTTTTGGCGGTATTTCCTGTTTCTGTTTTCAGAAAAACGGATTGCTTCCATATTTTATATCTTGTATAATGAGTGTATCCCAAACAAAAGAGAGGAGCGTCCCCATGGCTTATTACCGCATTGATTATTATTCCCAGGCCCTGTGCCGCCAGGCATCCTTTGAAATGCTCATTCCCAACGACCCCCGCGACCCCAAAACCGAAAACAAAAAGCCCATGTCCACCCTGTTCCTGCTCCACGGCTACACGGGCAAGGCAGGCAACTGGGTGCCGGAATACCTGACTGAAAAGTACAACTTCGCCATCGTGATGCCCAACGGCGAGAACGGCTTCTACCTGGACGGCCTGTGTACCGGTCATGCTTTCCAGACCCTGGTGGGCGTGGAGCTGGTGAACTATGTGCGCAAGACCTTCAACCTGGCCCGCACCCCGGCGGACACCTTCATCGCGGGCATGTCCATGGGCGGCTTCGGCGCGCTGCACACCGCCCTGGCCTATCCGGAGGTTTTCGGCAAGGCGGCGGGCCTGTCCTCCGCGCTGATCGTCCACGGTATCGCCCACATGAAGGAGGGCGGTGGCAACAGCGTGGCGAACTATGAGTATTACCGGGAGTGCTTCGGCGACCTGGAAACCGTGGAAGAGCGCGACTGCAATCCCGAAGTGCTGGCCCACAAGCTGAAAGCCGCCGGGAAGAAGCTGCCGGACATCTATATAGCCTGCGGCACCGAGGACTTCCTCATCGAGCCCAACCGCGAACTGCACCGCTTCCTGGAAAAGGAAAAGATCGCCCACGAATACCACGAGAGCAAAGGCATCCACGATATGGTATTCTGGAGCGAATACATCGTAAAAGCCGTGGACTGGATGTTCGCGGAAAAGAAATAATGCAGCCATGATAAAGGCCATAGCAGGCGCGCCTGCTATGGCCTTTGGCCTGTCCGGAGAGAGCCGTTCTCCCCGGCGATGGAAGTATACGTCCCGGTCATTGCGCGTAGCTGATCGCGGTGATGGTAAAGCGCTTATCCTTTGTTTCTTCTGACATGCGGATTTCCACGGTATGTTCAAGCGGTTCCTTGGCGTCCCAGAGCAGAATCACTTCAGACTGGCCCCACTTATCCGCCGCGCCTTTCAGGGTCCGTTTCAGCTTGCCGTCCACCCAGATTTCCGCCTCCCCATACTTCGGGTCGCTGACGGCGCGCCAGGCGATGAGCAGCTTTCTGAATGTGGCGCGGAAAACGAGGGGATCGTTTCCGTCCACGGCGTCATGGTGAAAATTCTGTCCGCACACCCGGCCCACGGGCAGATTGCTGTAAGCGCCCGTGTCGTCGTGGGCGAAGCCGCCGCGAATCAGTTCCGCATCCGCAGGGATGGGGCTGCTGCCGTACAGGGTCGTCAGGTTCATGAATTCCGTGCCGTAGGCGCTTTCCACGTCCAGGTTGATATCCGTGTCATCCGTTTCCCGGGCGTTGGCCTCCTCCACGGCTGCCAGCAGGCAGTCCGCCATGATGCCGTGGCCTATGGAGGTGGGATGATACTGGTCGAAGAAGAATTCTTTTTCCGACAGTTCTTTGCCGATGTGGGGATAAGCCGCGTCCTTGATGGAGACCATCATCAGATCGTAGGTTTCGCCGACCTTCTTTAATTCGCCCTGCAAATTGAAGCCGCCGTTGAACACGGCAAACAGCAGGATCACCGCGGGTTTGTTTTCCTGGCTGAGGATCTTCTTCACCAGCGATTCATAGCACCGGTGCTTCGTGGGCTCCTGGTAGTCGTTCACCGCGAACTCCACGATCACCAGGTCGGCCAGCCCGTCGCCGTCTTTCACCCGGGCGGCCACGTCCCGGTCATAGCGCATGAGGCCGAAGGTGGAGGGCGTGCCGCCGACGCCCGCGTTGACGAATTTCACGTTGTCCCCGGCCCCGTAGCGGGCGGCAAAGCCCTGCACAAACCGGGAGGCATAGCATTCGTCATATTTCGCCGCGCCCGCGCCTTCCGTGATGGAGCCGCCGATGGCGGCCACCGTGATGGTTTCGCCGCCCTGGGCCCGGCGAATCACGTCTTTCAGCCTGCGGTTGTTGCCAACGGACAGGATGCCGTCTTTCAGCATGTCCTGATACCACGCTTCCTTTCCTTCGCTCGAAAAATATACCTGTTCGCCCAGGGCCGCGCCGCCTGTCAACAGCAGCGCCAGCGCCAGGCAGACCGCCCGAATCCACGATTTGCGCATCCGCTTCCCCTCCTGTTTGATTTCAATGCACGAAAAGAGCGTTGGCTTTGAAGGCCAGCAGCGCGACGCTGGCTCCGAAACCCAGCCAGAAAAACACGGCGTTGGCCGTTTTGTCGGCGCGGCAGAGCTTCAGGCAGAAGCCGTTCCGGTCGATCGGATACAGCCAGGGCACCGATTTTTTGTTCAGCGTATCCAATGATAGATGGGAGATTCCGCCGGCCAGCGCCGGATAAAGCAGCATGGGGGAGACCAGGGACAGGCCGAAAGCCAGCAGCCCCACATACAGCAGCGAATGGGTAAATGATCGGTGGGCGGTCAGATGGCCCAGGCTGGTGAGCAAAATCACGCTCAGCACGCCGAGCATGAGCGCGTACAGGTTTTGCGACCGGATGCTGTCCCACAGCCCGGCCCGCATGATGGCGTCGGCGCACAGCAGCATCACCGTCAGGCAGCCTGCGCCCATTTGCCCGGCGAAAATGTCCCGGGCATCGGGCGGCGTTTTGCATTCCACGTCGCAAAGTACCCCGCCCAGGGCTCCGCCGATCACCGCGGCGAATACCCCGCCCACCGTCCGGGCGGGAGATACCGTCAATGCCGCCGCTATTCCGACCGCCAGGTGGGTTTTGCTCATCAAGGGGAAAACACTTCCTTTGCGGCGCGCACTGTTTATCGCTTAATATCGTAGTTCATATTCATCAGGTTCCGGATGCTGTCCACGTCGTCGGTGATGTTGGCGTCGCCGTGGATGGTGTGCTTGATGACGGAGGAAGCCACGGCGAAGTTCAGCATATCCATGGGCTTATAGTCCTTCATCATGGCGTAAATCAGGCCGCTGGCAAAAGCGTCGCCGCCGCCCACCCGGTCCAGGATGGTGAAGGTGAACAGCTTGCTTTCAAAGGTGTGGCCCTCGTACCACATGAAGGCTTTCAGGCTGTTTTCGGAGCCGGAATGGGCATAGCGCACATGGCGGGCGATGCACTTGAGGTTCGGCCATTTGCTGACGAACGCCTGGAACACTTCGTCCTGCTGTTCGTAGGCGGGCTGGAGGGGCACGCCGTCCTTTACGTCGCCCTTGCTGTGGTCGTTATCGTCTTTCCAGACGTGGTAGGGCTCGATGCCCAGCAGCACGTCCACATAGGGCAGGCATTCGGTGCAGAAGTCCCGGGCCTGCTCCCAGGTCCAGAGGGTGGAACGGAAGTTGCCGTCGAAGGACACGGTGAGGCCCAGCTCCTTGGCGGCCTTCAGCATGTCCAGAATCAGCTGGGCGCAGTTGGGGCTGAGGGCCGGGGTGATGCCGGAGAGGTGCAGCCAGTTGAAATCCTGGAGCAGCGCTTTCAGGTCGTAGCCTGTGAAGTCGTACTCCGTCAGGGCGGAGTGCTTGCGGTCATAGATCACCTTGCTGGGCCGGATGCCGAAGCCAGTTTCCAGGTAATAGGTGCCCAGGCGGTGGGTGGGGGTCTGCTGGGGCGTGGAGAGGATGACGGGCGTGCAGTGCACGTCGCTGCTGCGCAGGGCGCGGATGGCGCTCTTGCCCAGGTCGTTGTCCGGCACCACGGTGAAGAAGGTGCTGTCCACGCCTAAGCTGGCCAGGGCCAGGGCGATATTGGCCTCGCTGCCGCCGTAGGAGGCGTCAAAGGCATTGGTCACGCGGATCTTTTCGTAGTTGGGCGGGGTCAGGCGGAGCATGATTTCGCCCATGGTGATGAACTTCGGCCCGAGGGGCTGGTCTTTCAACAGCGGATTTCCGTGAATCATGGGAAGCCTCCTTTGTGATTGAGGGAGTTGGACAGAGAGTACAGAGTACAGATTTATATACCCATTCCATTGCATCATTCGATGATTGAAACACAAAATCATCTGAACTCTGTTCTCTGTACTCTGTTACCTTACCTTTGCTCTCAATGGCAACGTTACGGCGTAGCACGCGGCGGCGCAGAGGACGATGGCCGCGCCTGCGCCTGTGTTCTCCAGATAATAGGAAGCCACCAGCCCGGCCACGCCGCAGAACAGGCCGATGAGCACGCTGAACAGGGCGTGCTGGGCGGCGGTGCGGCTGACGTTCCGGGCCGCGGCGGCGGGGAGAATCAGCAGGGCGTTAATGAGCAGCACCCCCACCCAGCGGATGGACAGCATCACCACCACCGCCACCAGGCTGACGAAGGCGTACTCCACCCACTTCGTATTGACCCCCCGGCTCTGGGCCAGGGCGGGGTTCACGGCGGTGAGCAGCAGGCGGTTATACAGCAGCGCCCAGGCTCCCACCCCCAGGGGCAGGGCCAGCAGCAGCCACAGCAAATCCCCCTCCGGCACGGACACGATGTCCCCCGCCAGCAGGGCGGAATACTTGGCGAAGCTGCCGTTCCGGGACAGAATCAGCAGGCCCGCGGCGATGCCCGTGGAGGAAAACACGCTGATGATGGTGTCCGCCGACGCGCCGCCAGTGCGGTTGATGCGGGAGATCATCACCGCCCAGACCACGCCGAAAAGAATCATGCTGATCAATTGGTTCTGGATGCCCAGCAGCATGCCGATGCCCACCCCCGCCAGGGCGCTGTGGCCCAGGGCGTCGGAGAAAAAGGCCATGCGCCGGTTCACCGCCATGGTGCCCATCAGCGCCAGCAGCGGCGTGAGCAGCAGGATGGCCAGCAGCCCCCGCTTCATAAAGTCCAGCTCGAAGCATTCAAAGGGCAGAAGCGCGTTCATCACGCTGTAAAGAGTTGACAAAGTGATTCCCAGCTTTCATTTCCAGTGTAAAACGTCCATGTCCGGCGCGGCTTTCCGCAGCTTTTTTTTCGGGTTCACCTGCACCGGATGCCCGACGATGCGCAGCATGGGCAGGTCGCTTTTGCTGTCGCCGTAAGCGTAAGAGGGACCGTAATCGACGATCAGACAGTTTTCATCGATCCAGGCTTTGATGCGGCCCACCTTCGCTTCGCCCTTGCAGTTGCGCTTGATTGTACCGTCGGGCTCGATGGGGGTGGCCAGCAGAACGTCGAAGCCCAGCGCCTCCGCCACGAAACGCATATAGTTCTCCGTGGAGGCGCTCACCAGCACCAGCTTTTTTCCTGCCTGGCGGTGCAGATCCATGCGCTTTTTCCCTTCGGCGTACACCTTGGGCAGCATGATCTGTTCCACGAATTGCCTGTCCAGCCTGTCCAGATACGCCGGATCATGCCGCTTCCGGAATGCCAGGGCCGCGCTTTTGGATTCCGCGTCGGTCATGCGCTTACATTTATACTGTACAGCGGCCCAAACCGCCCGGATAAATTCCCTTGCGCTGACGGCCCTGCTTTTCCGGGCAAAACGGAGATAATCCACGACGCTGTCTCCCGGAATGAGGGTGCCGTCAAAATCGAATAAAGCCAACGAAACGGGCTTATGATCCCTGAATGATAGCATCACGCGTACCGGCATGGTTTCGCCTCCGTCCTTCCTGTTCATGGTAACACGGGCGAGCCGTCAGTGTCAAGGCATTTCGAGCGTTCTGCCAGGGCCGTCTCATTGAAAAACAACGGAAAGCCGTTAGGCTTCTTTCCTAACGGCTTGAAAAACAACCTTCCCGACGGACAGCGTCCTCCATATAGACTTTGCTGACGCTGATGATCGGACGGTTTTCCAAACGGGATCATGGATGCAGGAAGATTGTACTGCTTGCCTGACATCGGGGCGCCGCAAATCATGAAAGCGGCGGGGCTCGGAGCCGGCAGCTTTACCGGAGCGCTTCGTTCAGTTCACCGGCGCTGAGGAGGGTCATGGACACGCCGGGCTTATAGGAAACGGAAGCGGCTCCCTGAGCGGGCGTATAGATCACGATCACCTCGGCGTCGCCGTTGGAATAGTGCAGCACGCAGGTGGTGACGCCTTCTTCCATGGAGCCCAGGATCGCGTCGGCCCGCATGTCGAAGCCAAACAGGTACATGAGCTTCGTATAAAGGAGGATGCTGTCGTTCGTCATGCCGTCGTAATACTCCGTCCAGCATTTCTTTCCGCTGAAGATGGACGTGCTGCCCTCCACCGTGCCCTGGTTGTAGGGAGAACGGTTCACGCAGGCATAAAACTGGGGGAACACGCTGCCGGACGCGTTGGCGGGCAGCTTGACATCCCGGTTCGCAAACGACAGAAGATCATCCAGCTCTTCATCCGAAACGAAATGCGGGCCGGCGGGGGAATAGACAATCATTTCCTTTTTTTCGGAATCGTACAGCACCATGCCGCCGTAAGCGCTTCCGGGAACGAACAGCCGGTAATTCATGCCGCTTGCGTCGGTCGGCTTGCAGTATGTGCCCACAAGGGAGCAGATGCTCAGGTACAGCTCCATATCAGAAGAGGACGCCGGAGCGTAAGCCAGGTACACTTCCGAGTGGTCATCGCTGATCTGTACGTCCGCCAGCTGCGCGGAGCCGATTTTCTCGCAAACCGGAAGAATGGGCACAATGTCCTCTGCCGCCGCCATGCAGGGCAGCAGCAGCGCCGATACCAGGAGAACCGCCAAGAGCTTTTTCATGTGTTTTTCCTCCTTTTTTATGTTCACTCTTTAGGGTTACTGTGTAAAGGAATAATGCGCCTTTTCCTCCGGCGTCAGGGTGCGCACGCCGGTTTCGCCCGTGATCATGGAAAGGGCAAAATCCCGAAGGCCAAAGCCTTCCAGGAAAGGAACGGCGTACTGGGTTTCGCCCCGGACGACGCATGCGCGGAAGGCGCCGGCTTCATAGAACAGGGGGCAATCCTCCGCTGAAAGCAGCAGCGAGAGATCCTTCAGGCGGTAAACCTGCGTGATGCCCTCGGCGGTGAGGCTCAGGTATTCGCCGGAGGAATCCAGCCGCAGGCCGCTTAAGGTCAGGGCCGGCATGGCAATGCGTCTCCTGCTTTCAAACGTCCCGTTTTCCCGGCGCAGCACTTCCAATTCCCAGGTTTCATGATTGCCGCTGGTTTCGATCTGCCGGACGAGCCAGCCCGAAGCGGCGTGATATGCCCAGGGCCCGGTGTTGTCCCGGGGCTGATACACGGTGCGCCCGGCTTTCGTATCCCATACGGAAAAATCCGATACATACGCAAAGTTGTTCTGCAGGAACAGGAGCCCGTCCGCATACAGGCAGGCGCTGTCGTATTCACCCAGCGGCACGGCTGTTCCACCGTCTGCCGGGTACCATACCGCGCCTTCCCATCCGGCGGCGCACAGCCCATCCCGGCTGACCGCCAGGGCGGAGATGTTTTCCGGCTTATCCAGATTCCGAATGGAAAACAGGGGCGCGCCGTCCGCGCCGTCCAGCGCGTGCGCGCCGTCCGCATCCAGATAAACGGCAGTCCGTCCGTCCGCCGCCAGGGCGACGGCGAAGGACGGCGCTTCCTTGTCCCACAGCCTTGTCCCAGCGCTGTCATAGCAGGCGAGCCGATTTCCGCTTCGTATCAGCACCCGGGACAGATCTCCGGCGGTTTTTACATCTTCCTTCCGCACGCCGTCAGCCTTGATGAGCGTTTTTCCGGTGTCCGTGTCCAGGAGACGGACGCCCGCCTCGCCAAGCGCCAGGCACAATCCGCCGCGCTGCGCAATCGCAGCCGCTTCTTCCGAATCTGTCACCTGATAGCGGTAGCGCACCCATGTGCCGAAGTTGTCGCAGTAGAACGATTGATCCACAAGGCTTTCATGAACATAGCCGACCGCCTGCATCAGGATGCTTCCCGTGCGCCAATCCACCATCCGGGCGATCAGGCGGCCGGTCTCGTCCCGGTCGTTGAGCACGACGTAGGGCGAATCCTTGAGCAGATACAGGTTGCCGGTTCCGTCCCATTCCATATCGGCCTGCAGCCTCCATTGCCCGGTTTCATAGATCCGGAGGCGGCCGTTTTCCACACAGCCGAAATAATCCCAATCCGGGGAAAAGTCGGTCGCTGCCTGGTTGGTTTCCAGGAACAGCACGGTTTCTTCCGCGCTGTTTTTTACGCTTTTTACCTGACGGCCTTCTTTTCTGTCAAGGCTCACATGGAAGGGGGCATCCGCGGCCTGCGATGTCTGAACTGCCTCCAGCATCCGCCTGACCGCTTCCTCCCTGGTGAGGGGCTGCCCTTCCTCCGATATGTAGCCCAGCGGTTCCTCGTGATCCTTGATCGTGTACACTGCGTGAGTCTCCACGGCAGTTACCAGGGAATAAGCGGGCGTCGAAAGCCCCGACTGCCGGAGGCGGAAACTGCCCATCAGGCGGTTTCCTTCAATGCTCCACAGGGCCGCCGTGTCCCAAAGGACGCCGTTTTCATCCGCCTCCGCTCCGATGGAGACATACCAGGCAGGCTCTTTCTTGTCTGGCAGCTTGATCGTATCCTTGGGCAGGCGCTGGCAGAGCGCCCCCGTTTTCGTATCGTTGATCTGCAGGATATAATCGCTTAAGGTGACGGCCTGGTTCCCGTTTTTGGACAGATAAAATACCGCGTTGGGCCCGCTTTCATAGTTCACCGACGCCACCGGAGCGACCGGCAGGGCCCGGCACTTGTAATCATGCTGCACCGCCGCGCTGCGCAGGGCGGTCATATACCGCCGGGAACGGCTGGATACCGCCGCGTCCCAGCCCTCCCGGGCCAGCGTGATGGCCAGCAGTTCATCTCCCGCCTGCGTCTGCTCCTCCGCATAGGAGGCGTAGGTTGCGGCCTTGGCCGTATCATATTTCATGCCGCTGTAATACGCGTATGCGCCGAACCCCGCCGCCACCAGGGCTGCGCCCAGGGCCGCGATCCCCGCGATTTTCCACATCCACCGGCGGTGGCGCTTGTACAGCGCGTCGAAGGTGCAGCCGTAATAGGCGGCGGCCAGGCGCAGATATTCCTTCTTTTTCAGCTTTTTCAGGGATTCGCGCAAGGAGGGGGCTCGGACGTCCGCAAACAGCGGCTCCACCTCTGTCGTTTCCTCCCGCTCCACGCCGTCCTCTCCCCGGAGGGATCGAATTTCGTAGCGCAGGGCATCCGGGAAGGCGTCCCGGGGGTCTCCGTCCGCCAATACGGTATAGATCCGCGACAGGCGGCCGCCGTGGATCTTTTTGAAGTATTCGATCTCCCGCATGCAGTATTTGGAAAGGGGGAGATTGGGCGAACAGATCACGAACAGGCAGTCGGAATTTTCCAGCGCCTGATAGATGCCCGCGTCCAGGTTTTCCAGGGTAGGCAGTTCCCCGGTGTCCAAAAACACCGGACGGATGTTCCGGGGCACGTGGCGGCTGGGCCGCACCTGGTTGTGCTCCAGCATTTTGTGCAGCGCCGCGGCGATTTCCTGATCGGGGGATAAATGCCGATAGGAGATAAACGCCGCATAATGCCGTGGCGCGGAGTTCCCGGCGGATCGTTGATTCTGCATCGGTGTCTCCTTTACATGGAATGGAGATATGTTCTGAAAGGCCGTTTTTCCCTTCTGTCCTGCACGATCAGTCACTTTTTTCCAAATAAATATACATTTTTTTCGAGGCGCTGTCAAGAGCTTGTTCATCATCGAAAACAGCTGCCCTGATTCCGCATTCCTGATATATTGACGGAAAGATCGGCCTGGAAGGCTGGGAACCCGGCGACGCCACCTTCCTGGGCCGCTGGGAAGGCTACAAGGCCGGCGTGGAAGCCTGGAACGAAGCGCATCCCGACGACCAGATCACCCTGCTTGACCCGCAGTACGGCCGCACCACCACCGACACCGGCCGCGCCAC
>CADBCX010000073.1 GCA_902793245.1 uncultured Eubacteriales bacterium
AAGCCGGGAATGCATTCCATGATAAAGTCCTGCACCTCGTCCAGGTCGATCTGGTCGAGGGTTTTCTTCACGCTCTTTCGGGCGGATTCAAACTCCTGGTTGCCGCTCTTGCGCTCCTCCAGGCACTTGATATAGGCGCAGATGCGGTCGGCGGCCTTGACGATTTTCCATTCTTCCGTGCTTTCGTCGTGGGCGATCAGCGGGGTATAGTATTCCCGCAGGTCGGGCGGCAGCATGGAAATCAGCTTTTGCGCGGCGATGTCCTCCAGCTTGCTGTATTCCGCCTTAATGGCGGGATTGTGGTGCTTGATGGGCGTGGGCAGGTCGCCGGTGATGACCTCGCCGGCGTCGTGGTACATGGCCAGGGCCATGATGCGTTCGGCGTTATAGCCCCGGTTGTAGCGCACGTTGCCCATCACGGCGATGGCGTGGGCGATCATGGCAGCCTCCAGGGCGTGTTCCATGTCGTTTTCCGGCATGGTGTTGCGCATCAGGCCCCAGCGCTGGATGAACTTCATGCGGTTGATGTAAGCGAAAAAATGATGTTCCATGGCGGTATCTCCTTGACAGAATATTCAAACGTGATTATAATATGAGCCGTGCATCCGCTGGGGGCGCCGCTAAAAGGCGGCTGAGACAGAACCCTTGGAACCTGTGTAGATCATCCTACCGTAGGGAAGCGGCGCGCGGCCTGAAAAGGCCTGCGTTTCATCCGTTTCCCACATGCGATATGGCATGTGGGTTTTTCATTTGAGGATGCAACAAAAGATAGGAGGCTGATTGTATGGAATTTCTTTTGACTTCGGCATTGGCTGAAGAAGCGCAGGAAGTGGCGAAGGCAGAACCCACCTGGGCTGAGGAAGCGGTAGAAAAGTTTGCTGAAACCCCCGGTACGGTGTGGATTGCCGTGGGCGTGCTGTTGGCGCTGGGCTTGATCCTGCTGGCGATTGGCAAGACCTCCAAAAAATGGACGGCGAAAACGGTGGCTTTCGGCGCGCTGGCCATTGCCCTGTCCTTTGTGCTTTCCTGCATCCGGCTGTACCGCATGCCCCAGGGCGGCTCCGTGACCCCCGGCTCCATGCTGCCCCTGATGCTGTTCTCCGCCGCCTTCGGCATCGGCCCCGGCCTGCTGGCGGGCCTGGCCTACGGCGTACTGCAATATTTGCAGGGCGGCTGGTTTGCCAATGTGTGGCAGTTTTCCCTGGACTATCTGCTGGCCTTCGCCGCGCTGGGCCTGGCGGGCATTGCGAAGCATCTTCCGAAAACCTGGGGCCTGTACCTGGCCATGGTCATCGCCGCCCTGTGCCGCGCCCTGTCCGCCACCCTGGCGGGCATCATGTTCTGGGACACCGCGCCCTGGGCCAGCCTGGTCTATAATGGAACCTATCTGATCCCCGACACGCTGATCTGCATCCTCCTGGCCGTGCTCATCGCCAAGCCCGTGATGAAGGTGCTGAAGGCGAAGTAAGGGAATAGGCATTAGGCAATAGGCATTAGGCAATAGATGATATGCAGAAAAAACAAATGATCGTCTATGCCCTAATGCTTTTTTCTATAATCAATCTAATGCCTATTGCCTAATGACTAATGCCTATTAACCCCTTTCTTTTGCGATTTCGGGGCTTTCCTCCAGCACGCGGTACATTTCCGCGGCGTTTTCCTTGCGGACGACCTCGCGAACATCGGTGATTTCATAACGGCCCACGCGGTTGCCGAAGCGGATCTCCATGATGTCCCCTTCCTTGACCTCCGCCCCGGCCTTGCTCACCTTGCCGTTGATGGTCACGCGCCCGCCGTCGCAGGCTTCCTTCGCCACGGTGCGGCGCTTGAAGATGCGGGAAACCTTCAGATATTTGTCAAGACGCATATTGTTCTCCTTCATAAGGCAATAAAAGCCGTGCCCGAAGGCACGGCTGAATGGAAATCCAGATTAGTTGAGGCTGTCCTTCAGGGCTTTGCCGACCTTGAAAGCAGCGGTCTTGCTGGCCGCGATTTCGATCGCTTCGCCGGTGCGGGGATTGCGGGCGCTGCGGGCGGGGCGTTCCTTGGCTTCAAAAGTGCCAAAGCCAACCAGCTGCACTTTGTCGCCGGCCTTGAGGCTTTCGGTGACCACGTCCACAAAAGCGGACAGAGCCTTTTCGGCATCCTTCTTGGACAGTTCAGCCTTCTGAGCCAGAGCGGCGACCAATTCGGATTTGTTCATGATAATAACCTCCACTCAACATAAAATGTGCTGAACACCCGGTTATACCTTGGTATTCGGGTGTTTTTTGCTACCCTTCCAGTATACAACCATTTCTGATAATGTCAAGCCCTGAAAGCGTTTTCCATCGCGGAAAATCGCATTTTCCATGGAAGAAAATCGGGAAATGAACTTTTCGGTTGCTTTTTGGAGAGCGCTTTCGGGATCGACCCCGGAGAGCCGGGCCAGATTGACGCAGGCGAAGAATAAATCGCCCAGCTCCATTTCCAGGTTTTCGCTCTTTGGTTCCAGTTCAGCCAGCACTTCGTCGGTTTCTTCCCGCACCTTGGCCAGCGCCTTTTTCACATCGTCCCACTCAAAGCCCACATCCGCGGCCTTCTTCTGCACCTTGGCGGCGCGCACCAGCGGCGGCAGGCCCACGGACACGCCGCGCAGCACGTCGGTCTGGGTCTTGTAGCCGCGCTCCTCCTTTTTGATCTTCTCCCAGTTGTTCAGCACGTCCTCCGCGGTTTCGCAGTGGTCGGAGCCGAAAATATGCCGGTGCCGGTCGATCATCTTGCGGCAGATGTGGGATGTGATGTCGGAAAGCTCGAAGGTGCCGTACTGCCTGCCGATGTTGGCCTGGAACACCACTTGCAGCAGCACGTCCCCCAGCTCGTCCGCCACGTGATCCCAGTCCTCCTCGCTGACGGCGGCGGCGGTTTCGTAGGCTTCCTCCACCAGGTATTTTTTCAGGGTTTCGTGGGTCTGCTCCTTGTCCCAGGGACAGCCGTCCTCGCCCCGCAGAATGTCCATCACCCGCACCAGGTCGTAAAAATCAAAGCGCCTGCGCTCCGTCAGTTCCACCGGCGGCAGCAGCACGGCGCAGGTGTGGTCGTACTTGGGCTGGCGGTCCATGTCGGAAAGCGGTATCTCCTTGTACGTCCGGGATACGCCGTCGCTGGGCGGGAAGAACAGGGCGGGCTGGTCGGGGTCGTACCAGGACAGCAGTTGCAGCTTGCATTCCCCCATCAGCATTTTGGAATTGCATTCCAGGATAAGCAGCGGGTTTTGGATGGACGTGATCTCCAGGCTGCTGGCGGTCTGGATCTCGACCTTCTCCTGCGCCGGGGCGGAAGCCAGGAAGGGCGCGGACAGGGGCACGCCGGGCAGCACCACGGTTTCAGGGGCCTTCCTCCGCAGGGCGGCCACAGTCTCGTCTGCCGCAGCGTCGAATACTGCGTAGCACAGCGGCGCTTCCTCCGCCTTTTCAAGCAAATAGTCAACCGCCCGTTCGGTCAGTTCGTCAAAGTCCTCGCATTCCTCGTGCAGGAAGTCCAGCGTATCAAATTGTACCCCGATTTCCCGCAGATAATCCGCCGCGTCGCAGCGCAGGGAGGTTCTCAGGATCACCTTTTCCGCTTTTTTCAGGGCGTCAACGGCCCCCAGCGTCAGGTATTCCCGGGGCCCGGGGCCCAGGGACACCACGGTTATGGCTTTCGTATTCCGCATTATTTGATGAACCTCCTGATTTTCGCGGGCAGGTCGTTCTTGTCAATGGCTTTGGTTTTCAGCGCCAGGAAGCCGTATATCAGCGCCCCGACCGCCACGCACAGCAGGATGCCGGCGGTCAGCCTGAACCCGTTCAGATGGCCCGGATAACCGAATCCCAGCGTCCAGATGCCGTACACCGCGCCGCCCATCACCGCCGCGCAGAAGAAGGGCTTCACCACCACGTCCACCACGTTGAAGCGGTAGCCGGTATACTTGGATACAAAGAACAGATTGGGAATCATGCTGGCCGTGTAGCACAGCAGGGACGCCCAGGGCGCGCCGTGGATGTCCACGCCGGGGATGCGCACCAGGGTATAGTTCAGGGCGATTTTCAGCGCCACGCCCAGGACGAGGGTATACATGGGAATGCGCTGCTTTCCCGCGCCCTGCAAAATGCCGCTGGTGGCCTGCACCATGGTGAACAGCACGATGGTCAGGCTGGAAATCGTGAGCAGCTCCGCCGCCACGTCCAATTGCGGCGCGGTGTAGCTGCCCCGGTAGCACAGGTACAGGATGGGCTGGGCCAGCAGGCTCATGCCGATGGAGCAGGGGAAGCCGATCACCGCCGCCATCCGCAGGCCCACGCCCGCTTCCTTGGCGACGTATTCCTTTTCCCCTCTCGCCAGCCCGGCGGCAATGTCCGGCACTAAGTTGGTGCTCATGGCCATGGCGAGGGCGGTGGGTACGTTGATCAGGGTCAGCACCGGCCCGGCGTAGGAGCCGTAGCGCACCAGCGCGTCTTCCGCCGCCATGCCCGCGCCCTCCATCAGCTGGGTCAGCATGATGCTGTCGATGAACCCCGCCAGAGGCACGATGCAGGCGCCCAGGGTGATGGGAATGGAAATATATACCAATCTTCTGGCAATGATGCGATTCGCCAGGCTTTCGCCGTCCTCCCGCTGGGGAACGAAATCCAGCGCCTGGTCGGCTTTGCGGTGCTGGAGCAGCATATAAATCAGCGCCGCGCCCTCCGCCGTGGTGCTGCCCAGCAGCGCGCCCGCCGCGCCCAGAGCCACGCCGCCGCGCCGCATTCCGAAATACGCCAGCGGCAGGGCGATAAACACGCGGCCGATCTGCTCGATCAACTGGCTGACCGCCGTGGGCACCATATTCCTTTGTCCTTGCAGGAAGCCCCGGAACGCGCTCATGACGCAGACAAAGAACAGGCTGGGAGCAATCGCCATGTAGCCCGCCTTGGTTTCCTGGGTGCCCTGCCAGGCCGCCAGCTGGCCGGAAAACAGCAGCATCAGCAGCATGGTCAGCAGGCCCAATACCAGCAGCATCCGCATGGCCATGGAGAAAATGCGCCGGGCGTTGCGCGGATCCTCCCGCGTCACGTAATGCGCCACCATGCGGGAAATCGCCACCGGCAGGCCCGCAGAGGAAATGGTGAGCAGCAGGTTATAGGCGGGATACACCTTGTGGTACACCCCCATGCCCTCCGGCCCGATCAAATGGGCCAGCGGGATGCGGTACAGCACCCCCACCACCTTGCAGATGATGCCCGCGATGCCCAGGATGGATACCCCGCCTACCAGGGTTTTCTGTTTTTGGGTCATTGCCTTTTTTCTGGGGGAAACTACTCTTTGAAGCCAAAGAGCAGTTTTTTCCCATACCCCTTTCCGAGAAAGCTAAATTAAGTTAATGCTTCTTCTGAATCGCTTCAATCCGCTGGCTCAATGTGGGATGGGAGTATTCCAGCTTTACCAGCAGGGGATGGGGCGACAGGTCGGCAAAGTTTTCCTTCGCCAGTTTTTTCAGGGCGCTGACAAGGGAAGCCCCGTAGCCTTCCTTCACCGCCTGAGCGTCGGCGCGGTATTCCGCCTTGCGGGAGAACCAGTTCACCAGCAGCCCGAACAGCGGGGCAATGAGAGCGAATTCCACGCCCATGATCAGGAAAATCGCAAAGCCGTAGTTCACCGTATCAAAGCCGAAGGACCGGAAGATTTCCGGGGAGCGCAGGGTCAGCCAGGCCAGCACGCCCAAAATGAGCATCTGCACAAAGGACAGGATTTGGTTTTTCAGCGTGTCCTTATGCAGGCCGTGGCCCATTTCATGGGCGAACACGGCGCAGATTTCGTCCGTGGTCATGGACTGCACCAGGGTGTCGTAGAGCACGATGGTCTTCATTTTGCCAAAGCCGGTGAAGTAGGCGTTGGATTTGGTGGAGCGTTTGGAAGCGTCCATCACCTGAATGGCCCGCACCTTGTAGCCGTTCTTTTCCAGCAGGCCGGTGATTTTCTCTTTCAGTTCCCCGTCCTCCAGGGGCGTGAATTTGTTGAAAATCCTGCTGAAAAAGGGATAGAGGAAGGAAAAGCCCAGGAGCAGCAGGGTCATGACGATGGCAAAGGCCAGAATCAGCCAGTCGCCCAGGGACTGATGCAGCCACAGCAGCAGGGAACCTACGATCAGCATAACCACCAGGGAGATCAAAAATGTCTTGACTTGATCCAGCCAGAAGGTTTTCTTCGTGGAACGGTTGAAGCCGTACTTTTCCTCGATCACCATGGTGTTGTAATAAGAAAAGGGAATTGCGAACACCGACACGATCTGGCTCAGCAGCAGCACGGACAGCATCTGCGTCCACAGCCCGTCCGGGAACAGCCGGGCAAAGGCGGCGTACACGTTGAACGCCACCAGCAGTACGTCCACGATGAAGGATACCGTGCCCTCAAGCAGCGCCAGGCGGCTCTTTTCGCCGTTGTACGCCCGCCACTTCTTGTAGGTCTCCGCGTCGTACACGTCGGCGACGTTCTTCGGAATGGGGTTCTTCGCGCTCCGCCATTTCAGCAGGTTCAGGAATTGGTTCCACAGATACACCAGGAACAGGATCACCAGAGCGATGGCTTTGAAATTCATACGTTTTCCTCCCTGTAACCAAAGGGGCCTTCCCCAGTTTCCGGGGAAGGCTTTTCGCTTTTGCGGATTAAATATCGTCGTTGTTCTCCGGTTCGGCGGGTGTTTCCTCCGCCGGGGCGTCTTCCGCTTCCTCCACAGGTTCGTTCACGGGGGCGTCGTCCTCCTCGGGCTCTTCTTCCTTTTCCGCCCGGGCCACGGCCACGATGCGGCTGCCCTCGTTCACGCGCATCAGGCGCACGCCCTGGGTGGCGCGGGCGCAGACGCGGATATCGTCCACCGGGGTGCGGATCACAGTGCCGTCGTCGGTGATGAGCAGGATATCTTCGTCCGGATGCACCATCAGCTGGGCCACCAGCCAGCCCGTCTTTTCCGTCAGATTCATGGCGATGATGCCCTTGCCGCCGCGGTTGGTTTCCCGGTAAGCGTCGGGCTCGGTGCGCTTGCCGTAGCCGTTCTCGGTGATCGCCATCACGTGGCAGTCCTCTTCGATCACGCACAGGTCGGTCACTTCGTCGCCGGCTTCCAGCGTCATGCTCTTGACGCCGTGGCTCACGCGGCCCATACAGCGCACGTGGCGCTCGGCAAAGCGGATGGCCTTGCCCTTGCGGGTGCCCAACAGCAATTCTTCCCCGTCGCGGCACATTTCAACCCCGATCAGTTCGTCGCCCTCGTTGAGCACGATGGAGATGAGGCCCGCCTTGCGCAGGTTCTGGAATTCAGAAAGGGCGGTCTTTTTGATCAGGCCCTCCCGCGTCGCCATGATGAGGTAGCGCCCTTCCGCCATTTCGGGCATGGGGATCATGTTCGTCACCTTTTCCCCGCCGGACAATTGCAGCAGGTTCACGATGGCGGTGCCCCGGGCCGTGCGGCTGGCCTCGGGAATCTGGTAGCAGGTCAGGGTATAGACCCGGCCCTTATTGGTAAAGAACAGGATGGGTTCATGGGAGTTGACAATGCGGATGTTCTCGGCGTAGTCGTCCTCCCGGGTGGTCATGGCGGAAACGCCCTTGCCGCCCCGGCCCTGGGCCCGGTAGGTGGACTTGGAAAGCCGCTTCACGTAGCCGAAGTGGGTCAGCGTCACCACCATATCGTCCACGGCAATCAGGTCGGCAATGTCGATTTCCCCTTCGATGGCGGAGATTTCCGTGCGGCGGGGGTCGGCGTACTTGTTCTTGATTTCCAGCAGCTCGTCCTTGATGACGCCCAGCAGCTTCTGCTTGTCCGCCAGCAGGGATTGCAGGTAAGCGATGGTCTTTTCCAGCTCCTGGTATTCCTCCAGCAGCTTTTCCCGTTCCAGGCCGGTCAGGCGGGCCAGGCGCATGTCCAGGATAGCCTGGGCCTGCTTGTCGGAAAAGTCGAAGCGCTCCATCAAGGTCTGCTTGGCGGTGGGGGTGTCGGGGCTGCTGCGGATGATATGAACGATTTCGTCGATGTTGTCCAGGGCTTTGAGCAGGCCCTCTAAAATATGGGCGCGGGCCAGGCTCTTGTCCAGGTCGTACTTGGTGCGGCGGGTCACCACGTCCTCCTGGTGGAGGATATAGTAATACAGCGCGTCGCGGAGGGACAGCACCTTGGGCTCCCCGTTCACCAGCGCCAGCATGATCACGCCGAAGGTGTCCTGCAATTGGGTGTGCTTGTACAGGTAGTTCAGCACCACCTGGGCCTGCACGTCGCGCTTTAATTCGATCACGATGCGCATGCCGTTGCGGTCGCTTTCGTCGCGGATATCGCTGATGCCGTCCAGGCGCTTTTCATGCACCAGCTCGGCGATCTTTTCCACCAGCCGGGCCTTGTTCACCGCGTAGGGGATTTCCGTCACGATGATGCGGTCCCGGCCGTTGGACATGGATTCGATCTCGGTTTTGGCCCGCGTCACGATGCGGCCCCGGCCCGTGTGGTAGGCTTCCCGGATGCCGCTGCGGCCCAGGATGATGCCGCCCGTGGGGAAGTCCGGCCCCTTGATGTGCTCCATCAAATCGGCCAGGGTGGCTTCCGGGTTGTCGATCAGGCACACGCAGCCGTCGATCACCTCGCCCAAATTGTGGGGCGGGATGTTGGTGGCCATGCCCACGGCGATGCCGCTGGTGCCGTTCACCAGCAGGTTCGGGAACCGGCTGGGCAGCACGGCGGGCTGCATCAGGGTCTCGTCGAAGTTGGGGTAGAAATCCACCGTGTCCTTCTCGATGTCCTGGAGCATGGCGGTGCAGATTTTGCTCATGCGGGCTTCCGTGTAACGCATGGCGGCGGCGCCGTCGCCGTCGATGGAGCCGAAGTTGCCCTGGCCGTCCACCAGCATGTAGCGCAGGTTGAAGTCCTGGGCCAGGCGCACCATGGCGTCGTACACGCTGCTGTCCCCGTGGGGATGGAACTTGCCCAGCACGTCGCCGACCAGGCGGGCGCTCTTGCGGTAGGGCTTGTCCGGGGTCATGCCCAGTTCGTTCATGTCGTACAGGATGCGCCGGTGCACGGGCTTTAAGCCGTCCCGCACGTCGGGCAGCGCCCGGTCCACGATGACGCTCATGGCGTAGCTGATGAAGCTCTGCCGCATTTCGTGTTCCAGGTCGGTGGGAATCAGGCGGTCTTTGATGTCGCTCATGGAAGGTACTTCCTTTCAGGCGTTAATAATCATTCTTCACCGGGGAAATTCAGCTCGTCTGCTGCGAAAGAGGGGATAAACTGCGCGTTGGTGACCATGGTGCCGTTGACCGTGGGGTAGAAGGTGACCAGATAAGCATACAGCCCGCCATACTGCATCACCGCGAAGCAGGGCATGTCCATCCCTTCGGGCAGCATGTAAGCGTCGGAAAGAGACAGCAAAGAGGACAGCAGCAGCGTGGAATCATCGTCCCGGCTTGCCAGGATCGCGCCGGTGCTTTCATAGAGCATTTGCCAGGTGATCGCTTTCAGCGCGGGAGAGATGTCCGCCGCGAACAACTTGATGTAGGGGTCATTGGTCTCATACACATAGAAAGCGTCCTCCGTGCGGATGATGGCCGCGTCCACAGGCTGGGTAAAGTCCTGGACCTGGACCAGGGCCAGTTCTTCTTTCAGTTCATCGGGAATCTGCATCAGGGAAAGATAATCCTCGCTGTGCAGGGCTTCGTTGAACAGCCCCGCCAGCTCCATGCTCCGCTCGTACAGGGAGGTATACAGCGGGTCGTCCTCGGTCAATTTGACCGGCGGGGTGTCCGCCAGGGCGGAGGGAACAACCAGCAGCAAACAGATAACAGCACAAATCAGTTTTTTCAAGATGAACCTCCTGCTTTCCGTCAATCAGGGAACCAGCCAAAAGCCTCCTCGTCGCAGACAACATCGTTGACTTAAGGAGCAACGATCACAGCCAAGATACTTTGATGCAATAAACCAACACTGTCATCCTGAGCGGAACGGAGCCAGAGGCGAAGTGGAGTCGAAGGATCTGAAAGCTGGATATCATCATGCTTGGCTTATCATGTTACTGTGAGATCCTTCGACTCCGTTCCGCTCTCGCTCCTCTCCGCTCACGATGACACAATGACTGTTATGCCAAAAATTTCTGCTTTGTCGAAATTGTTTATCCTAAAGTTTACGACATTGCCCTTGCAAGGGAAGGCTGTTTCTGAATCAGAAATCCAAAACCGCCAGTTCGCTGTTCTGCTCGATAAACTCCCGGCGGGGCTCCACCTTATCGCCCATGAGCAAACTGATAATCTCGTCGGCGGCCATGGCGTCCTCCATGGTGACGCGCATCATGGTGCGGGTTTCGGGGTTCATGGTGGTGAGCCAGAGCTGTTCTGAGCTCATTTCGCCCAGGCCTTTATACCGCTGAATCTCCGCCTTGGTGTCCCGGCCCAGCTTGTCCAGAAGCTGCTGCAGTTCTTTGTCGTCGTACACGTAATATTCCTGCTTGCCCTTGGTCACTTTATACAGCGGCGGCATGGCGATGTAGACGAAGCCGTTCTCGATGAGGGGCCGCATGTAGCGGTAGAAGAAGGTGAGCATCAGAATGCGGATGTGCGCGCCGTCCACGTCGGCATCCGTCATGCAGACGATGCGGTGGTAGCGCAGCTTGTCCAGATTGAACTCATTGCCCACGCCGCAGCCGAAGGCAGTGATCATGTTCTTGATTTCGGCGTTGACGAGGATCTTATCCAGCCGCGCCTTTTCCACGTTCAGGATCTTGCCGCGCAGGGGCAGGATGGCCTGGTAATGCCGGTCGCGGCCCGTCTTGGCGCTGCCGCCGGCGGAGTCGCCCTCCACGATGAAGATTTCGCACTTGGCGGGGTCGCGCTCGGTGCAGTCCGCCAGCTTGCCGGGCAGGGAGGCGGATTCCAGCACGGACTTTCTCCGGGTGGCTTCCCTGGCCTTCCGGGCCGCTTCCCGGGCGCGGGCGGCGCCGACGCAACGCTCCAGGATGATCTTGGCTTCGGTGGGGTGCTCCTCCAGGAAAGTGCTCAGCCCTTCGCTCACCAGGCTGTCCACGATGGGCCGCACCTCGCTGTTGCCCAGCTTGGACTTCGTCTGGCCCTCGAACTGGGGCTCGTGCATCTTGACGGAAATCACCGCTGCCAGGGATTCGCGGGTATCCTCGCCCTTCAGGTTGGCGTCGGCGTCTTTGAGAATTTTATACCGCCTGCCGTAATCGTTGATGGCGCGGGTCAGGGCGGCCTGGAAGCCCATCAGGTGGGTGCCGCCCTCGGGGGTGTGGATGTTGTTGGCGAAGGTGTAGATGTTCTCGGTATAGCTGTCGTTGTACTGCATGGCCACTTCCACCGACACGCCGTTTTTCAGGCCCTCCACGTAAATAGGTTCGGGGAAGAGCACTTCTTTATTCTTGTTCAGGTACTTGACGAACTCCCGGATGCCGCCCTCATAATGGAAGGTGCGCTCGATGGGCTCCTCGGGCCGTTCGTCCCGCAGGACGATCTTGATGCCCTTGTTCAGGAAGGCCATTTCCCGGATGCGGGCCTTGAGCACGTCAAAGGAAAAGTCGATGCCGGGGTCGAACACGCCCTCGGGGTTCTCCGCGCTGCGGATGTCGGGCCAGAAGCGCACGGTGGTGCCGGTCTCCTGGGTTTCGCCGATGACCCGCAGGTCGTATTCGATCTTGCCGATGTTGTATTCCTGCTCGTAGATTTTGCCGTCCTGCCGCACTTCCACCCGCATGTGGCGGGACAGGGCGTTCACGACTGACGCGCCCACGCCGTGCAGGCCGCCGGACACCTTGTAGCCCTCGCCGCCGAACTTGCCGCCCGCGTGCAGCACGGTGAGGCACACCTCCACGGCGGGGCGGCCCATCTTGGGGTGGATGCCCACGGGGAAACCGCGGCCGTTGTCCCGGACGGACACGGAGCCGTCCTTTTCCAGGGTCACGTGGATTTCCGTGCAAAAGCCCGCCAGCGCTTCGTCGATGGCGTTGTCCACGATCTCATAGACGCAGTGGTGCAAGCCCCGGGCGTCGGTGGAGCCGATGTACATGCCGGGGCGCTTGCGCACGGCCTCCAGGCCCTCCAGCACCTGAATCTGCGTTTCGTCATAATGGGCGGAGCCTTGCAGTTCCGCAGCGTTTTCGTTCAGATTGTTTTCCTGATCCTGCGCCATACTTTCCTCCCAAATGTCCGTTTGGCCGGTTCTTCAATCATTACATGTCTACTCTTTTATTATATCACAAAGCCAAGAAAAATGGAAGAGTTTCTTCTTATATAATGGCGTTTTTTCATGGATGAATAGCGATTATTTTTGACCGGTTCTGCCATGAAATGAAAGAAATACAAAAAAGCGGCGGAATATTTCATCCGTCGCTGATGAGAACGCAGGGGAAACAGCCGATTACGCGGCCTTGTACTTGGGCAGCTCGCTGGTGCAGTGGGGGCAGCGGGTGGCTTCCTTGGCGATTTCGGAGCA
>CADBCX010000074.1 GCA_902793245.1 uncultured Eubacteriales bacterium
CTGAAAGAAAAATTCGGCGTGACCGGCGCGATCGCCGTGGCCGGCGCTCCCGCCGGCGGCGATGCCAATGCCGCTGCCGCTGCTCAGCAGACCGAATTCGACGCCGTGCTGGTGGATGCCGGCTCCGAAAAGATCAAGGTCATCAAGGCCGTCCGCGAAATCGTCAGCGGCCTGGGCCTGAAGGAAGCCAAGGAATTCGTCGAAAGCCTGCCCAAGACCATCAAGGAAGGCGTTCCGAAGGAAGAAGCCGAAAAGGTCAAGGCTATGTTTGCCGAAGTCGGCGCCAAGGTCGAAATCAAGTAATTGTTTTGATCAAAAAAAGACTGTCTCTTCGCGAGGCAGTCTTTTTTTGCGTTGCCTTGTTTATTCATCCATCAGTTCCACCAGCACGCTGTTCTGCACATCCATTCCTTTCCTGGTGAGGCGAAGAAAACCGTCTGCCCATTCGATCAGGCCCTGACGCAGCGGCTTATCCAGCCGGTTGCCAAAGGCTTCTCTGACCGAAACGCCGTGCATGGCGGTAAACGCCGCATCGGAAACGCCTTCCGTCATCCGCAGGCCCAACATCATACTCTCAAACCGCGCTTCTTCGCGCGAAATGACCGATTCCTCCGCGGGTTTTCCGGCCAGGTAGTCGGAAAGGCCGGGCGGGTTCTGATAGCGTACGTTTCCCAGAAAACCGCAGGCCGCACAGCCCAGGCCGATATATTCCTTCCGCTTCCAGCAGTCCGCGTTGTGGCGGCAGGCATAGCCGGGAAGCGCGAAGTTGCTGATTTCATACTGCTCAAAGCCGTGGCGGAACAGGGTTTCCCGGCACAGCTCGTACATCTCCCGTTCTGTATCCTCGTCCGGCAGCGTCCAGGCTCCGCTGTCCACCATGCGCTGCATTTTCGTGCCTTCCTCCACGATCAGGCCGTAGCAGGACAGGTGGGTGGGGGAAAGGGCCAGGGCTTCGGACAGCGTTTCCCGCATATCGGCGATTGTCTGCGACGGCAGGCCCAGCATCAGATCTATATTGATATTCCGGAATCCGGCTGCCCGCGCCATCGCCACGCTTTCCTGAACCTGCGCCCAGGTGTGGATGCGGCCCAGCAGGGAAAGCAGACGGGGCTGGCTGGCCTGGGCGCCGAAGGAAAGCCGGTTGACACCGTTCCTTTGCAGCACAGAAAGAAAACCCGGCGTGACTGTTCCCGGGTTGCATTCGCAGGAGCATTCCGCCCCCGGAAGAAAAGCAAAGCATTCCCTGAGGCCGGACAGCAGCCGGTCCATTCGCTCCGGCGGCAGCAGAGACGGCGTACCTCCGCCGATGTATAAGGTGGCAACCGCCGCGCCGGGAACGCTCCGGGTTCCCGCTTCCCTGAGCACGGCATCTATGTAAGCGTCCTCATCTTCTTCCCTCCCGGCGAAGGAGGCAAAATCACAATAGGCGCACTTCCGCGCGCAGAAGGGAATATGGACGTACAGGCCGATTTCCTTTTTCATAGCAGCGATATGGCATAGACCTCGTTCATGCAGGAAAGCAGCACCGTGCCGTTTTTCAGGATGCCCAGGAAACTGGTTACCGTTTTGCCACCCAGGAGATGGCCGATGCTGATGGGGGTGAACCGGCGGCTGCCCAGGTCGGCACGGTAGATCATATCTTCGGCAAAAGCATAGATGCGCTTGTTGTACAGCCCGGCGCCTACGCAGGCGCTGGGCAGGGCGTAGCGCCGGTCTGTTTTGCCCCAGATCAGGCGCAGCTGATTGATGTGCCCCAAAGGATCGGCTGATTTCGCGGGCTTGAACAGCAGCATGGCTTCGTTGCCGCTGGGTACGGCGTCTATCAGCTGCCATCCGTACACCAGCACGGTGCCGTTTTGATCCTGGGTGCCGCGGTAGTCGTACTGTCGAAGCTGTCGGGTGCTGATTACGTTCAGCTTTGTTCCGGCGTACACCACGGAATACACCAGATGATCCCCCAGGGAAATGCCGCCCGTATTGCTCACATGCACCCGGAAGGTATGCAGGCGCGTATCCGGGACGCTGCCGTATACGTCCATGGAAGTGGTCCAGAGGAATTCGCCGTCGCTGAAAAAGCCCAGATCGAGGATGATCGCGTCCTGATAAGCCGGGGTTTCCTGATCCATGGTGGTGCCCTGCATGTCCTTCACGATAAGGGTCGGGCTGGTATCGCTGCCGATGACCGCGGCGACGTATTTGGCGCCTACCCGCACAAACTGGATGGTGTTGGGCAGGTTTTCGTTGTACGTGGTCTTTCCGTCTTTGTCCACAATATGCAGCTGGGTGCCCATCCAGGCGGCCACTACGCTGTCGCTGCACGTAAAGGAAGCGTTTTCGCCCAGGGGATAGCTCCATTTTTCATAGCCGTTGGACCGCAGGCAGTACAGCGTCACGCCGTCGTAATACAGGATATCGCTGCCAAAGGGCGTCACGTCCTGCGAAGCCAAGCAGCGGAGACGGACGGAGGAAACGCTTTTGTTGCTTCCGCCGAATACGCCGCCTATGGCCAGGCCGATCAGCGCCACCAGCACCAGCAGCGCCGCCACAAAGATCATTCGCTTTTTTTGATCCGAATCAAGGGAAAAATGCATGTATGTTTTCTCCTCCGAGAAGGTTCAGAATGTGTAATATAACAGACTTCCGCCAGATCGGAAGCGACCCTTTGCTATTATACTATGGTTTTTCCCGTCCGTCAAATGCGGATTCGTTCTGATTCTTCGTTCCTGCCCCAAGCCGGCGGCATGTTGTTTTGTCAGAAAGACCTGATCCCCGGGGCAATAATAGTTTATACTAACATTTATGTACAGTCACACGATTGGCGGTTTTACGGGATTTGTTGTCTAAAATTGACTTCTTTCAAAAAAAGACTGGAAATATAGGTTAGAGTATGCTAATATACTCACGGTTAGAATTAACTAATTGAACAGCTGCAAGCGATCCTGGAGGAAGAAGGCGCCGATATGGAAGAAAACAGGGAAAGACCCCTCGCGCACGTCAGAAAAAAAGCCGGCGGCGAAGCACTGGCAAACGCCGCGATAGCTTACATGAAGCGGCACAGAACGGACAAATTCTCCTTGCAGGAAATGGCTGACGCGCTGTTTGTCAATGGAAGCTATCTGCTTAGGACCTTCAAACGGTATACCGGCTGCACGCCGCTGGCCTATCATCACCATCTCCGGTGCGAATACGCAAAGGAGCTGCTCGTCCAAACAAATCAAAGCGTTTCCGAAATCGGCGAAGCGGCGGGATTCGTTTCTTCCTCCCATTTTTCCCACATATTCAAAAAGATGGAAGGCTGCACGCCCACGGAATACCGCATGTATCATCAGGAAACAGAATAAGTCACTCAGAAGCAAAAGCATTTATTGAGTGATAGAAACCCGGAAATTTTTATGGTTTTCTCGGAAGGGGGTCTGGGGGAAACCACTCTTTGACCCTCAAAGAGTGGTTTCCCCCAGCATCTCCTCCGGATAAGGAGGGATCTGCTCATGGGCTTTTCAACAAACCGTTATTTATATGCCATCCGAACGCTGCATGAAAAGTACCTGTGCGTGCGAGCAGTGGATGTGGCGCATTATCTGGGCTTCGCCAAGCCGTCCGTCAGTATATCCATCCGGCAGATGCGGGAGCAGGGCCTGATCGAAGTGGAACCGGACGGAAACATCCTGTTTACGGAATCGGGGAAAACCCGCGCTGAAAGCCTGAACCGCCGCGTCAGCTTTTTCCGTCAGCTGCTGACGGACGCGGGGGTGGAGCCCTCCGTCGCGCTGCAGGACGCCATTTCGTTCAGCTGGGAAATGAGCGACGCTTCTTTTGAGGCGTTCCGGGCGATGCGGGAAACATCCCTGAACGCATGATGAATAGAAGGAGGAAACGATGATGGGACTGATGAAGAATTTTTTCAGCCAGACCCGGAAGCCGGAAGGCGCACTGGGGAAGCTGATGCTGAGCGGAATGAACAGCGGCCACGCGAAACTGGCGGATTGGGGCTTTTCGCATATCAGAAGCCTCACGCCCCTGACCGCCGTGGATTTGGGCTGCGGCGGGGGCCGGAACGCCGGGGAGCTGCTCCGGCTGTTTCCCAACGTGCGCGTGACGGCGATTGACTATTCCGCGCTGTCCGTGGAGAAAGCGAAAGCGTACAACCGGGAGGCCATCGCCTCGGGCCGCTGCACTGTGCGCCAGGGGGATGTGTCCCATCTTGATCTTCCGGCAGAATCCTTCGGCCTCGCCACGGCGTTTGAAACGGTGTATTTCTGGCCGGGCCTGGAAACGTGCTTTGGTCAGGTCTTCCGGGTGCTGAACCCCGGCGGTACGTTCATGATCTGCAATGAATCGGACGGCAAAGACGAAGCGAGCCTGAAATATGAAAAGATCATCGAGGGCATGACAATTTATACCATCGAGGAAATCGAAGCGGCGCTGAAAGCGGCGGGATTCTCCGCCGTCCGCAGCGACCATCACCCCGCAAAACCCTGGATTACGGTGGTGGCGAAGAAATGAGCCTGACTGTTCAGCGCAAATAGCGCATATCAGGACAGGGAAGGGTATTGACAGAGGGCCGTCTTTATGGTAAGATTTCAATGTTAGATTATTCTAACGAAGATTCGCCGCGTGAGCGCATCTCCTCCCGCGCTCACGCGGCTTTTCTTAGAAGTGAAAGTTAGATAATTCTAATTATTTTTTTCTGCTCCGTAGTTTCTCTCGTTATTCATATTCCTGAGAAGGAAATTGGATAAATAAAAAACTTCATCGATAAAGGAGGTTTCCCTATGAAAAGACTTCGTTCCCGGCTCGCCATTCTGATGACGCTCTGCCTGATGCTGTCCGCGGCCTGCGCCTTGGCCGACCGCACTCTGGAGGGCGACGCCAATGTGGATCAGCGTTTTTATCCATCGACCACTCCGTTCATCCATCCGCCCTTCTACAATGTGCGCCTGACCGTGGAAGTGGACGATACCGGCGTGATCACCGCCGTGAAGGACAACGGCACCGGCGGGCCCGGTTCCGTCCAGGAGGGCAACGAGGAATTCTGGGCCAAGAAGAACAAGCCTTTCTTTGACGCCGCCGTGAACGGCGGGCTGCTGGAAAAGTTCGTGGGCAAGACGGCGGAGGAAGTCAGGGCTATGGACATGACCTCCGGCGGCGCGGATACTGTTTCCGGCGCGACGCTGGTGAGCGCCGCCGCCCAGGAAGCCGTTCTGAACGCCCTGGAAGGTAAGACGGGCAAGACCTTCCTGCCCAATGAAGGGAACGTGCTTCCCGTGGAAAAGGCAGAAGGCGGCACTGTCGTGCTGGCCAACGCCCTGCCCGATGACTTTGACTTGCAGGTGCTGGACATCCGCTGGGGCGTGCGCAATGAAGAAATCGTGCCTGCCGACAGCTACACCGTGGACATCGCCGACAGCAAGGTGACGATCACCTTCAAGGACGCGCTGAAAGCCGGTTACTACTATGTGAATGTGATCGACGCCAGCGGCAAATACCGTTCTCCCTCCTTTGAGGGCGGCCCCGCCGCGGCTCAAGCGCCGTACTTCATCATCGACAGCGGCCTGACCGCCGAGGAGATTGCCTTTGACGGGAAGGGCATCGTCCTCGCTTCCGGCTCTATCGCCGATTATCTCCAGAACATCCAGCACGTCCAGATCCTGGCCGAAGGCGCGGAAAAAGCCACCGAGCAGGAAATCGTGGGCCATCACGGCACCCTGGGCAGCTTCATCGCCCTGGATGAAAACGGCGTCCTGAACGCCGACGGCGTGGTAAAAGCCCGGGACGGCAGCGAAAGCCCGCTGTTTGAAGAGGGCAGGCAATATACCGTGACCGTCGCCGCCTTCGGCTATCCCGAAATCTCCTTCCCCTACATCAAGACGGACGACGCCGCGGAAGCCGCCGCCCTGCTGGAAGCGGTCAAGGGTACCTATGAACCGCTGTTCCCCGTCATCACGGTTCCCCAGTACGATGCCATTTGGCTTGCGCCCTGCGCCGCCATCCTGGGCGAGGAAGCGGCTCCCGCTATGGCCGAAATGCTGAAATGGGCCTGCAATGGCACGATCTACGGACAGGAAGCCGTGGATACCTTCGGCGGCGGTTCCAACGGCGCGCAGTTTGACTGCCTGTTCATCAATGGCGTTTCCACGATCACCTTTGACGGCAGCGCCATCAGCGGCGTGGACGAGAACGGCAATCCGGTATTCAGCCATGAATACGCCTACGCGGGCAAGCTGTCCCTGGCCGGGATGATGGAAGGATACCTCTACGAAACAGCCGACGAAGGCGCGGGCGAATTCAAGTATTTCTATATGATGCCCGACACCCCCGCCGCCACCTATCACCTGGAATTCCGGTACGGCGCTGATGTGGACGATCTGGCCAAATACAACGAAGGCCCCTATGCGTACTGGCTGGCCGCCGGATTCCCCGTGGACGCGGACGAAGAATTGATCAAAAACGTGATCACCCTGTTCTGCCTGGAAAACATGGACTACTCCGCGCATACGCCGGACGCGCTGGCGCAGCTCAAGGAATTGGGCTTTGTGGGCGCGTGGCAGGCCGATATGAGCCCCTTCGGCGAGGAATACGCTGCCGTTGACCTGTCCATGACCATCGACGAAAACGGCCACGGCGTCACCACGATGAACGGTTTGCAGACCGCCGATTTTGAAGCCTTTGCCGCGGATACCGGCGAAAAGGGCGACGGCGCGGGGCTGTATGTGGCGTACAGCAATCTGGATCAGGAAGCGGAGTCCGCGCCCTATACCCTTTCCACGAACGAGGACGGCCAGCTGGTTCTGACCCTGACTGCCGATGACGGCGTGATCAGCTGGATCAAACAGGACGTTTCCGCTGTAAAAGACTGAAAGACAGAAACGATATTTTTTCCTCCCGGGCTCGAAACAGTCCGGGAGGTTTTTCGTGTCCACGCATGGCGAAAGAAAGCCTGAAGCTCCTTCCCGGCGTTCATCCTGTGCGGGCCAATCTTCGGATCGGCGCAAGTCCTTCCCCGCAGCCGTTCTCTCGGCATTCTCCGTAACGGCATGACGCGGACAGAGAAACAAAAACTTGCTGCAATAGGATTCCTGTGGTACAATCATGTCGCAGTGCTTATGGCTTGAATGCCCCGGCCGGCTGATGATCTTTCACGGCAGCGGGACCCTTCGGGGTATTCATGAGGAAGCATAAAGGGGGAAGAGAATATGGCTTGCCAGTATGACATGGCGGAACTTTGTTTTCATGCCGCAAAGCCCATGGGCTCTCAGGCGGCGGTTGACCTGAACGCGGTGTTCCGCAAGGGCGACAGAGCCTGGCGCGTGAAGGGGTTTTATGCGGGGCAAGGAGAATACCGGGTGCGTTTTTTGCCGGAAGAAACGGGCGTGTATCAATACGAAATCAGCGGGATCGTTTCGGATCGGGGCAAAATCACCGCAGAGCCCGCCCGCGCAGGCCGGCATGGCCCGGTTCGCGCCAAGGGCATTCACCTGTACCACGCAGACGGCACCCCATGGGTGGGCCTGGGCACCACGATCTACGCCATGCTGCACCAGGAAGAAGCGCTGATCGACGAGACCATGGACACCCTGCGGCATTCGCCCTTTACCAAAGTGCGCCTGTGCCTGTTTCCCAAGCATTATCATTACAATCACAACGACCCGGCGCACTTCGCTTTTTTGCGGAATGCGCAGGGCGAGTGGGACATGGATCACCCGGATTTCGCGTTCTGGGACGCCTTTGAAAAGCGCCTCGCCGAAATGGACGGGATGGGCATTCAGGCCGACCTGATCCTGTTTCATCCTTATGACCGGTGGAGACACTCCGCCCTGACGCAAAAGCAGAACCTGGCGTATCTGGACTACCTCATCCGCCGCTTTGCCGCCTATCCCAACGTGTGGTGGAGCCTGGCCAACGAATACGATTTGTGTCCGGCCAAGACCATGGAGGACTGGTACGGGATCGAGGAATTCGTGGCGAAAAACGATCCCTTCCGCCACCTGCTGGGCAATCACAACTGCTTTCAGCCCTACGACCCGAGCCGGGAAAACATCACCCACATGTCCTGGCAGACCAAGCAGATTTCCCGCATTCCCGAAATGCAGAAGCGGTACGGAAAGCCCGTTCTGATCGACGAATGCTGCTATGAAGGCAACCTGCCCGAAACCTGGGGCAGCATCAGCGGCAGGGAAATGACCGCCCGCTTCTGGCGAACCGCCGTTTTGGGCGGCTACTGCACCCACGGCGAAACCTTTTACCCCGACGAAAAAGAAATCGTCTGGTGGGCCAAGGGCGGAAAGCTGGCAGGCGAAAGCCCGGCCCGTATCGCGTTCCTGAGGTCCGTGCTGGAAAGCCTGCCCGGCCCGCTGCGTCCCCGCCTAACCCGCCTGCAAAGAGCTGCCGGCATGACGGACGAGCAAATCAAAAAACTGCTGAGTGAGCCAGTCACTCAGCAGAATATCTTCACCATCGCCATCGCCCGGATGGGGACAGGCGAAATCAGCCGTTTCGCCGCCCAGGAATCGTGCTTCTGCGGCGTCTGCGGCCCGGACGACGCGCCGGATGCCGTGATCAAGTACATGGATTTCAACTGCTGCTGCAAAACCGACCTGGAACTGCCCGACAACGGTTCTTACAGGGTGGAAGTGCTGGACACCTGGAACATGACCCGGGAAACCGTGCTGACCGGCGTCCGCGGCAAGCAGGAAATCCCCCTGCCCGGCCGGGAATGGATGGCGGTGCTGGGCGTCCAAGAAACCCCTTGATCGGGAAACTGAATGCTTTATCGAACTGCCTTTGCCGCGCCGTCCACGGACAGGGTTTGAGCGTCGAAGGGCAGGAAGCTGAACTGGAAGGAGCGGGCTTCTTTCAGGTACAGCCGGTCTTCCTCCAGGGGTTCCGGGCCGCAGGAGGCGGTGCCGATGGGGCCCATGGCCCCGTCGATCAGCCAGGTAACGCCCTCCGTCCTGCCCAGTTCGATGGTGTGCTGGGCGGCGGTAAGCATTTCGGGGGTGTAGTGGTGGGCGGAGAAGGAGAAATTGTCCCCCGCCGCCAGCAGGCCGATGCCCCGGCTGTTCAGCAGCGCGGCGAAGCGGGTGTCCTCATGGGCGCCGTTTTCCTGCGGGCGGACGTAGGGCTCGTGGGTCTCGTCCACGGTGCTTTCATAGCGGCCGATCCTGGCCCCGGTCTTTTTGTCGGGATAGCTTTCCTGGGGCCCCCGTCCCTGCCAGATGAGGCGGTCAAAGCCCTGCGGCATTTCCAGCCGCAGGCCCAGGCGGGGCAGGTATTCCTTGATTTCTTTCAGCGGTGCGAAGGTGATGCTCAGGCTGATCTTGCCTTCGCCGGTGACGGTGTACTTCTGGAGGATCCGCAGCAGCGGCGGCATGACCTTCTGGCCGTACACGCCGGAAATCTCGATCACGGCGGTATGGTCGTTGAGGGACGCGGCGAAGGATTCGCAGCGGCACAGCAGCCGGTTCAGCCCCAGTTCTTCCCATTTCTTCGCGATGCTGGGCCAGCCGTTGTCGTTATCGGTAGGCGCGCGCCAGAGATTGGCTTTCAGGCCGCTTTCCAGCAGGTTCACGCCGTGGAAGGTGAGGCCGCTCATGCCTTCCCGGTTGAAGCACACGGCGAAATCCTGACCCTTTACCGCGCAGCCTTCATGGGTCTTTTCCAGGGACAGCCCGTTCCGGGGCAGGCGGACGGCGGGTTCAGCGTACCCCAGCGCCAGGGCAAGCTGATCCTGGGCAACCACATGCCCGGCCTTGGCCCAGGAGGTATCTTCATTCAGGATAAAGTTGAAGTTCAGCATGGCCCCGGCGGGATAGGTTCCCAGGTTCAGGGCAACTTCTTCGGTCTCGCCCGCAGGAGTATTCAGGCTGATACTGCCTTGAGCAAACGTTTTATTTCCTGCCACAACAGTATAATACCCCGCCAGATGCTTCAGGCTCAGGAAACCGTAATAGTTCCGGAAGGACACCACGCCCTTTTCCTCGTCCACCATCTGAACGCGGACGGGGCGGAGCACATGCTTGTATTCCATCAAGCCGGTATGGGGCGTGCGGTCGGGATAGGTCAGGGCGTCCACGCAGAAGCAGCCATCGTGGGGCCATTCGCCGAAGTCGCCGCCGTAAGCGTAATACTGTTGCCCGTTTTCCTCCTTCACCAGCCCGTGGTCGGCCCACTCCCAGATGCAGCCGCCCATGAGCTGGGGATAGGCGGTAAAGGTCTGCCAGTAGGCTTCAAGCAGGCCGGGGCCCTGGCCCATGGCGTGGCAGTATTCGCACTGGAAGAAGGGCTTTTTCGGGTTCCACTCGGCGTAGTCCTTCATGAAGGGAATGTCGGCGTACATGCGGCTGGTCACGTCGGCGGTGATGGCTTCCTTCTCCCACTGGTCGCGCTCATAGTGGATGGGGCGGGACAGGTCGATTTTCCGGATGGCCTCGGCCATGGCCACATGGCAGCAGCCGTAGCCGGATTCGTTGCCCAGGCTCCACATAAAGACGCTGGGATGGTTCCGGTCCCGCATCACCATGCGCACACCCCGGTCCACGAACTGGGTCTTCCACTTGGGGTCTTTCGCCATGTAGTCGTATTCCTCGAACTGCGTCACGCCATGGCACTCGATGTCGGTCTCGTCCACCACGTACAGGCCGTGCTTGTCGCACAGATCCAGGAAGCGCGGGTCGTTGGGATAATGGCTGGTGCGGACGGTGTTCATGTTGTTCTGCTTCATGAGCAGCACGTCGCGTTCCATTTCGTTGACGGGGGTGTAGAAGCCCAGGGTCGGATGGGTGTCGTGGCGGTTCACGCCCAGGAACTTGACGGCCTTGCCGTTGAGGAAGAACACGCCATCCCGGATTTCGATCTTCTTGAAGCCAACAAACACCCGCTCGGCCTGGCCGGGGATTTCAGCGATCAGCTCATAGCGGTGGGGCGTTTCCGCCGTCCAGGGCTTCACGTTCTTGATTTCGGCGGTGAGGCCCGCTTCACCGTTGATCACGTCGCACAGGTCGGTGAACACGGTTTCCTCCCCGTCCAGCAGGGTCAGCCGCACGGTGCCCGCGTTCCAGACCTTGGCGGTGATGGTGATTTCGCCGTCCTTGTAGTCGCCGGACAGCGTCGCCTCGGCATACAGGTCATTGATGCGCACCTTGCCGAAGGACAG
This sequence comes from uncultured Eubacteriales bacterium, assembly GCA_902793245.1. Taxonomy (GTDB): domain Bacteria; phylum Bacillota; class Clostridia; order Christensenellales; family Aristaeellaceae; genus RUG563. The sequence goes on from CADBCX010000074.1 coordinate 11,153, forward strand.
CAGCGCCACATCCCGGAAGATGCCCGCGTGCCGCCACATGTCCTGGTCTTCCAGGTAGGTGCCGTCGGACCATTGCAGCACGATCACCCGCAGGGCGTTTTCCCCGTCCTGGACGAAGGCGGAAATATCGAACTCGGCGGGCAGATGGGGGCCTTTGGAGAAGCCCGCCAGATGGCCGTTCACGTACACATAATAACAGGAAGAAACGCCCTCAAAGCGGATGACGGTCTGGCGGCCCCGGAAGGAATAAGGCAGGGTAAAGGCCCGTTCATATACGCCCACGGGGGTGTCGTCCGGCACATAAGGCGGGTCGTATGGGATGGGGAAGCGCACGTTGGTGTATTGGGGGCTGCCATAGCCTTGCAGCTGCCACACCCCGGGCACCTGGATCGTGCCATGGATGCCTTCACCCGCTTCGCCGGAAAGCTCTTCCACATCGTAGGGGGAATGATAATAGGTGAACTGCCATTCGCCGTTGAGGCCCATGTAATAGGGGGAAGCGGCGCGCTCGTTCAGCCGGGCGGAAGCAGCGTCCGGGTAGGGAATCAGCGTGGCCCGGGCGGGCAGGCGGAACAGGTTGGTGCAGTTCAGATCCTGGAATTCGGTACGCATGAAGATCGTTCCTTTCGTTGGTGGTTGTTGGTGGGAACTTTAGGGAACTATCCAAAAGCCTTCCCCTCAAGGGGAAAGCTTTTGGGGTCGTCGCTTAAAATGCTCTTTGCATATTTCCTGGAATACTTCGCCTTACTCAATGATATTCGTGGTGATATAGTCCACGCCCCAGGCTGTCAGGCGCTGAGCGTCCTCCAGCTTGTTGACCGTCCAGACGTTCAATTCTTTGCCCAGGGCATGGACGTCCTTCACCATCTGCTCCGTCAGGATAGTATGGTCGATATCCAGGCCAAGATCGTATTGCTTCAGCGTGTCCAGCAATTCCTGCCAGTCATGCCGGCCTTCGATGAGGTACTGGGCTTTCTGTTCGGGCAGGACTTCCCGCACATGAATCATATTGCTCAGGGCGAAGGAAATAAAAATGGTGTGTTCCAGCCAGCCTTCCTCCCGGACGATGGCGATGATCCGGTCGATGTGCTCCGGTTCCATGGGGTTTTTCAGTTCCAGCACGCTGGTCTTTTCGTACTTTTTGCAGATCTGCACATATTCCCGCAGGGAGGGAAGCCCTAAATCCTTCCTCCACTTTCAGCGCGTCCAGGGCCACCCGTTTGGTGTTGTCGTCGTGGATGATGATGTATTCCCCGTCGGCGGTCACGTGCACGTCGGTTTCGATGCCGAAGTAGCTGCGGTTGCCCGCCGCAACGAAGGCGGAGCAGGTGTTTTCCATTTCAATGCCGCTGAGGCCCCGATGCGCGATCATCCGGGGTTTGGGAGAGGACAGGCGGTAAGTATCCATTTTGTATTCCTCCTGAAACCGGGAATGCTTTCCCGGCGTACTTTTCCATGCCTATCTTAACACGTTTGCGTGTTTCCCGCAAGAAGAAAACATGAGAAAGAAAAACGGAAAAAATCTCTTTTTGCCGCTTGACAAATCGGGAAAGTCTGGTATAATAGCATCGTTTCAAGCAGAAGCCGCCCGCTTCTCTCCGACGCGAACCTGGTTTTGCGCGGGTCATGGCAGCCTTATTTACTAAGCGTATGCATGGTCGGGTGGCTTCACCCGGCCATTTTTCTATGGCTGAATTGATTGGGAGGTGTATCGACCATAGCCGCAGAATTGCTCATCAACGAAGAAATCCGGGACCGTGAAGTGCGCCTCATCGGCGCGGACGGAGCGCAGCTGGGCATCATGCCCACGAGAAAAGCGCTGGAACTGGCCGAGGAAGCCGAGCTTGACCTGGTGAAAATCGTGCCCACCGCGCAGCCCCCCGTCTGCAAGCTGATGGATTATGACAAGCACCGCTACGAAACCGCCAAGCGCGAACGCGAGATGCGCAAGAACCAGAAGGAACGCATCGTGTCCCTCAAAGAGGTTCAATTGTCCGTCACCATCGAGGAAAACGACGTGGCCGTGAAGGCCAAGAACGCCGTCAAATTCCTGGAAAGCGGCGACAAGGTGAAGGTGAGCATCCGTTTCCGCGGCCGCCAGATTGCCCACAGCGACATCGGCATGAAGGTGATGCAGGAGTTTGCGGAGCGCGTGAAGGACGTGTGCACCGTCGAACGCCGTCCCATGATTGAAGGGCGCAACATGATCATGATCCTGGCGCCCAAAGCGGAAAAAGCCGGCAAGGCCGACAAGGCAGCGAAAGCCGCCAAGGAACAGGCCCCGCAGGCATAACAAACACTTTCCGGAAGGAGGAACTTTCTCATGCCCAAGCAAAAGACCCACCGCGGCGCAGCCAAGCGTTTTAGCCTGACCAAGACCGGCAAGGTGAAGCACAAGAAAATGAACGCCAACCATATCCTGAACAAGAAGACCACCAAGCGCATCCGCCACCTGCGCATGGGCGGCAGCCTGCAGAACAACGCCGAAGCCGCCACCATCCGCAAGCTGATCCCCTACAAGTAATCCATCGCCTTAAGGAGGAACATAAACAATGGCACGCATTAAGAGGGCTGTTAACGCCCATAAAAAACGCCGCAAGGTACTCAAGCTGGCGAAGGGTTACTGGGGAAGCAAATCCAAGCAGTACCGCACTGCCAGCGAACAGGTGCGCCGCTCCCTGCGCTACGCCTATGAAGGCCGCAAAATGCGCAAGCGCGACTTCCGCCGCCTGTGGATCATCCGCATCAACGCCGCTGCCCGGCTGGGCGGCATGAGCTATTCCACCTTCATCAACGGCCTGAAGAAAAAGAACATCGAAGTCAACCGCAAGATGCTGGCTGACCTGGCCGTGAACGACGCCGCCGCGTTCGCTCAGCTGGTGGAAATCGCCAAGCAGGCGTAAGATACACGAATAAAAGCGCTCCTGAAAAGGGCGCTTTTTTGTTAGGGATTAGGCATTAGGCAATAGACATTAGGGGGACGAGAGTACAGAGTTCAGAGTACAGATTGATATAGTCAATCAATGAGAGACAGCCAAATTCAGTCCAACAGGACACCTTATCCGTCAGGCGCGAATTTTCTCCGGTACATTGAGAAATCTTGGTTCCGCGCTTGACACCTTCCCCTCAAGGGGAAGGCTTTTGGCGGGCCTCCCGCTTCATACTCTAAATTTTCTGTACTCTGCACTCTGTACTCTATGGGATAACTTGCTCCGGCATCTTCGTATGCTCCCCCAAATGCTTCTCCATCCAGATCATGTCATACCAGCGGCCAAACTTATAGCCGCACTGATGGAACGTGCCACAAAGGCAGTAGCCCATGCGCTCATGGAAACATGGGCTGGCATGGGTGATGTATTCGTCCTCCTGCTCTGCCCAGGTGATGCAGGCGTAAGCGTTCAGGAAATGGCGGCGCCGGAGTTCTTCTTCCAACGCCGTATACAGCGCCCGGCCATAGCCTTTCCCTTGGACGTCCCGCCGCAGGTAGATGGTGGTTTCCACCGCCCAGTCGTAAGCGGCCCGGGCTTTGAACGTGCCCGCGTAGGCATAGCCCACCGCTTCACCTCTATCCTCCAATACCAGATAGGGATGCTTTTTCAGCGTGTCGGCCATGCGCCGGGCAAACTCCGCCTCTGTGGGCGCGTCGTATTCAAAGGTAATCGCCGTGTCCCGGACATACGGCGCATAAATCGCCAGCAGCGCCGCCGCGTCCTCCGGCTTCGCGGAACGAATCAGCATGTGTTTCTTCCTTTCTAAATCTGATCACAGGAAACATTGTATACCGTTTATCATGGCAGCACAAGCCGAGCCTATGAAAAACACAATCTGAAAACAAGGTGAATTGACAAAAGCGCACACATGTTCTATAATAAACCCGTTATCAGAAGGGAGAACCGTATGCGCATTTTAGGAATCGACCCGGGGCTGGCGACCATGGGCTGGGGGGTGCTGGACAGCAATGGCAGCAAGAGTCAACTGGTCAAGGCCGGGGCGGTCATCACCCCGCCGGATATGCCCATCCAGCGGCGGCTGCATTCTATCTTTCTGGGCGTGAAGGAGCTGATCGTGACGTATCAGCCCGAGGAAATCGTGTTCGAGGAATTGTTTTTCGCCAAGAACATCACCACTGCCATGAACGTGTCCGCCGCCCGGGGCGTGGCCCTGTGCGCCTGCGCGGACAGCGGCCTGCCGATGTACGAGTATACACCCATGCAGATCAAGCAGGCGGTGACGGGCTACGGCAAAGCGGACAAGATGCAGGTGCAGCAGATGGTGAAGATGATGCTGAACCTGCCCGCCATCATTCGCCCCGACGACGCCGCCGACGCCGTCGCCGCCGCCCTCACCCATGCCGCGTCGGGACGGATGAAGGAACAATTTTTAATGAAGTAGGAGTTTTTATGTACGCATACCTGAACGGCAAAGTGGCCGAGAAAGGCCAAAACAGCCTGGTGATCGACGTGAACGGGGTGGGATACCTGCTGAGCGTCAGCATGAACACCTTGCAGGAAACGCCGCCCATCGGGGAGAATATGAAAGTGTATACCCTGCTGTCCGTGCGGGAGGACGCCATGGAGCTGTTCGGCTTCGCGTCCCAGGAGGAAAAGCGGATGTTCAGCCGCCTCCAGTCCGTCAGCGGCATCGGGCCGAAGGTGGCGCTGAGTATTTTAGGCGCTATGCCCCTGCGGGATCTGACCCTGGCCATCGTCACAGGGGACACCGCGTCCCTGAGCCGCGCCCCCGGCGTGGGCAAGAAAACTGCCCAGCGCATCGCCCTGGAGCTGAAAGAGAAAGTGGACGAAAGCGACCTGAGCTATATCCCCGCCAATGCGGGGCCCGTCACCCCCATTCAGGAGGATGCCGCCCAGGAAGCCCTGGCCGCCCTGCAAGCCCTGGGCTACACCGCCGCCGAGGCCGCCAAGGCCGTTTCCCAGGTGCGGGGCCAGAGCGATTCCGCCAACGAGATCGTGCGGCTGGCGCTGAGGAATATGGCAGGATTTTGAAATGAGTGAGGAGTTAGGAGTGAGGAGTTAGGAGTTATAGATAGATGAGCAATGCAGAGCTGGCTTGGCGTTGGAAGCATTGACATGATAAAACTCCTCACTCCTCACTCCTCACTCCTAACTCCTAACTAAAACTCAACCGTTGTTTTTTAATAATCATAAAGGAGTACCGCCGTGCCTACTGATGATCGCCTGGTGATGACCGGGCTGCGGAAAGAGGATGAAGACCTGGACGTGTCCCTGCGTCCCCACAACCTGCGGGAATACATCGGCCAGGAAAAGGTGAAAAGCAGCCTGCAAATCTATATCAGCGCCGCCCTCAAGCGCCACGACGCGCTGGATCATATCCTGTTATACGGCCCGCCCGGCCTGGGCAAAACCACCCTGGCCTGCATTGTGGCGGCGGAGATGGGGCAGAACATCCGGGTCACCTCCGGCCCCGCCATCGAGCGGCCCGGGGACCTGGCCTCCATCCTGACCAACCTGAACCAGGGGGACATCCTGTTCATTGACGAAATCCACCGTCTTTCCCGGGCTGTGGAGGAAGTGCTGTACCCCGCCATGGAGGATTACGCCCTGGACATCATGATCGGCAAAGGCCCCACCGCCCGGAGCATGCGGCTGGACCTGCCCAAGTTCACCCTGGTGGGCGCCACCACCCGGGCCGGGCGGCTGTCCGCGCCATTGCGGGACCGGTTCGGCATCGTGTTCCGGCTGGAAATGTACACCCCGGAGGAGTTGTCCAAGATCGTGGGCCGCAGCGCTACCATCCTGGGCATGCCCTACGACGAGAGCGGCATCATGGAAATTGCCCGCCGCAGCCGGGGCACGCCGCGCATCGCCAACCGGCTTTTGAAGCGGGTTCGGGACTACGCCCAGGTTCGGGCTGACGGCCACATCACCGCCGAGGTGGCTCGGGACAGCCTGAACATGCAGGACGTGGACGGCCTGGGCCTGGACCGCATTGACCGGGCGGTGCTGACCGCCATGGTGGACAAGTTCGGGGGCGGGCCCGTGGGCCTGGACACCCTGGCCGCCGTGACCGGCGAGGACGCCGTGACCATCGAGGACGTATACGAGCCCTACCTCATGCAGCTGGGCTTCATCATGCGCACCCCCCGGGGCCGCGTCTGCACGCCCCTGGCCTATCAGCACCTGGGCAAAACGCCCCCCGCCAACCTGGACGAAAAGGTGCTGGACGTGGAGCAGACCAGTTTGCTGGACTAATCACTTCTCGCTTTTATTGGGAAGGAGGTCATCCTACTGTGCGTTACATCCTGTTGAGCGCTGACACGCAGCCGGTGATTTACGAAGCCCCGGAAGCGATTGCTTTGCGGCTTCAGTATTTTGCCGACCAGTTTCTGGAGGAAATCAACCGCCTGGATTCTTCCTTCTGGCGGCACGTCACCGAACCCAGCGGGAAAAAGTATGATTGCCTGGCGTATACAGTGGACGACTTTGTGGCCTGGCTGAACAGGCAGCCGGAAACCAGATACCGCTCCGTGCGCGAGGCAACAGCCCTGCCGATGGAAGAGAGGGAAATCATCATGGAAACCGCGCGGAAAGAACAGAACCTGCCCTGCGAGCATCAGCGGTATCCGTGGTTTAACTTTTGATGCAGGAGAAAAAGCATGATTCGTCTGGCAAACATGGGCGACCTGGACGCCATCGAAGCGGTATATGACAAAGCCCGCGCTTTCATGCGGGGTTCCGGCAATCTGCGGCAGTGGATCAACGGCTATCCCCAGCGGGAATTATTGGAAGCGGACATTCAAAAAGGACAGCTGTTCGTTATCACGGAAGAGGACGCTATTCGCGCCGTGTTCGCTTTCATCCTGGGCGACGACCCGACTTACGCTTACATCGAGGACGGACAGTGGCCCAACAGCAAGCCCTACGGCACCATCCACCGCATCGGCACCGACGGAACGATCCACGGCGCGGTGAAAGCGGCCCGGGACTTCGCGCTGCAATTCACCGACGAAGTCCGCGCCGATACCCACGAGGACAACAAACCCATGCAGCACACCCTGGCAAAGAACGGCTTTGTCCGCTGCGGCATCATCTATTTAGAGGATGGCGCGCCGCGCATCGCCTATCAATATTCAAAGGACTGACCAATTTTGAAAACCTCTGATTTTTACTATGACCTGCCCGAACGCCTCATCGCCCAGACCCCCATGGAACCCCGGGACGCCGCCCGGATGATGGTGATTCACCGGGACACGGGCCTGCGGGAGGACAGGATTTTCCGGGATCTGCCGGACTATCTGCGCCCCGGCGACGTGATGGTGATCAACCAGACCAAGGTGATTCCCGCCCGGCTGCTGGGGGAAAAGGAAGATACCCATGTGCCGGTGGAAATCCTGCTGCTCAAACGCATTGATAAAGACCATTGGGAAACTCTGGTGCGGCCCGGACGGCGGCTGAAAAAGGGCGTCACCGTCTCTTTCGGCGGCGGCATCCTGCGGGCCAGGATCGGGGACACCACCGACGCCGGCGGGCGGGTCGTGGAGTTTCTGTATGAGGGCGTGTTCGAGGAGCTATTGGATAAATTGGGCGAAATGCCCCTGCCCCCCTACATCCACGAAAAACTGCAAGACCCTTCCCAGTACCAGACCATCTACGCCAAGCAGGAGGGCAGCGCCGCCGCGCCCACCGCCGGGCTGCACTTCACCCCGGAAGTGATGGAACGGGTGCGGGAAAAGGGCATTGAAATCGTGCCGGTGCTGCTGCACGTGGGCCTGGGCACCTTCCGCCCGGTGAAGGCCGAGGACGTGAGCGAGCACAAGATGCACTCCGAATACTACGAAGTCACCCCCGAGGCTGCGGAGA
>CADBCX010000075.1:0-11875 GCA_902793245.1 uncultured Eubacteriales bacterium
ATGATACCGGCGGCCACAGGCAGAATCAGGCGAATGGAAATAAAAGAAACGTCCATGACGGTCAGCGTGGGATGGAGGGGAAACTGTTCCGGCGTCAGCGCTCGGGCGTTGGTGCGCTCCATGACCGTCACCCGCGCGTCGTTCCGCAGCTTCCAGTCCAACTGCCCATAGCCTACGTCGATGGCGTACACATGGGATGCGCCGTGCCGCAGCAGCACGTCGGTGAACCCGCCGGTGGCCGCGCCGATATCCATGGCGACGGCGCCTTTTACATCCGCCGAAAACGCGGTGATGGCCTTTTCCAGCTTATGCCCGCCCCGGCTGGCGAAGTGTTCCTGGCCCGCGCCGCGCACCTGCAAGGGCGCGTCCTCGGCCAGCTGTTCGGAGGACTTGAGCACCTTCTTTTCCCCCACGTACACCTGGCCCGCCATAATCAGCGCCTGGGCCTTTTCCCGGCTCTCCGCCAGCCCCCGCGTCACCAGCCACACGTCCGCCCGCTGTTTCATGCCTTCAACGCTCCTTTTACCCGCCGCGCGATGCTTTCCCCGTCCAGCCCGTACCGCCGCAGAAGCAGCTTGCGGCTGCCGTGGGGAACAAATTCGTCGGGCAGCCCGATCATCCCCATGGGGACAGGCAGTTTTTCTTTCGCGCAGAATTCCGCCACCGCGCTGCCAAACGCGCCGGAAAGAAAATGCTCTTCCACTGTAATAACCGGGATTTGTTTTTTCACCAGGCGGCGCAGATACTTTTCATCCAACGGAAAGACCGAGGAAGCGTTGACAACCTGCACTTCTATTCCGTCTTTGGAGAGCAGCCCGGCTGCTTCCATGCACTCCTCCAGGATCCTGGAAGAAGCAAGCAGCGCCGCGTCTTTGCCGTTCCGCAGTTTTTCCCATGCGCCGGGCTGGAAGCCGCTTTCCGGAGCATCCAGCCTGGGGAACGAACGCGGATAGCGGATGGCGCAGGGGCGCGCATGGTTCAGCGCCCAGTCGATCATGGCCTTCAATTCCTGTTCGCACCGGGGAGCGAACACGGTCATATTGGGAATGGAGCGCAGCATGGATACGCCCAGCACGCCGTGATGGGTCGCCCCGTCCTCGCCGCCGATGCCCGCCCGGTCCATCAGGAAACAAACCGGCAGTTTTTGCAGGCACACATCCACGGTGATCTGGTCGAAAGCCCGCTGTAAAAACGTCTCGTAAATCGCCACGAAGGGGCGCATTCCGCCCGCCGCCATGCCCGCCGCCAGCGTGACGGCGTGTTCCTCGGCGATGCCCACGTCAAACAGGCGGTCGGGGTAACGCCTGTGGAATTCGCCGAATCCTGTGCTTTCCGTCATGGCGGCGGTGACCACGCAGATTTCAGGATGGGTATCCGCCAGCTCGGCGATATACTGTCCGCCCAGCGTGCCTGCTGACAGCCCGGACTCTTTGCGGGTCCGGCCCGTTTCGATATAAAACGGGGCGACGCCGTGGAACTTGTCGGGTTTCTTTTCCGCCTGCTCAAAGCCGCAGCCCTTTTTCGTCACGACGTGCACGACCACCGGATGATCCACGTTTTTCAGGCTGCGGAACACCTTTTCCATGCCTGAAATGTCATGGCCGTCGATGGGGCCGAAATACTGAAAGCCCAGCGCCGTAAAGAATTTATCCCGGATAAACGCGTTGCGGATGCCGTTTTTGACTTTCTGGAAAGCGTCGTGCAGCTTTTCTCCCACGCCGGGCACTTTGCGCAGCGTTTCGGCCACGTTCTTTTTTATGCCCAGCCATCCGCGGCTGATTCTCAGGCGCGTCAGCTGCTTGGACAGGGCGCCCACATTCCGGGAAATGGACATGCCGTTGTCGTTCAGCACCACCATGAACGGCGTATGCAGGCTGCCCGCGTCGTTCAGCGCTTCATAGCACATGCCGCCGGTCAGCGCCCCGTCGCCCACCACGGCAATCACCCGGTGCTTTTCACCCCGCATATCCCTAGCACGCGCCATGCCCAGGGCCGCAGAGATGGAGGTGGAAGCATGGCCGACGCCGAAGGCGTCGTATTCGCTCTCCTCCCTGCGGGGAAAGCCGCATACGCCGTCTATTTTCCGAAGGGTGGAAAAGTCGGCGTTTCTTCCGGTCAGCAGTTTATGGGGGTAGCATTGGTGGCCCACGTCGAAAACCAGCTTGTCACCGGGGCAGTCAAAAACGCGGTGCAGCGCGATGGTCAGCTCCACCGCGCCCAGATTGGACGCCAAGTGTCCGCCATTTTCCGACACCGTGTGGATGATTTCCCCCCTGATCTCATCCGCCAAGGCTTTCAATTCCTGTTCTGACAGCGTTTTCAGCTGGGCTGGGGACTGAATGTCCTGAAGCTTCATAGCAGATCTCCCAATCGCTGGAATAATACCCGGAAATTATAGCATATCTTCGCAAAAAAAGCAAAAATATCCCACGGTTTTTTCATGGACGCGGCGCTTGCAGGTTCAGCGGCGACTGTTCCCGGAAAAGGTAATAGTTTCCATCCGTTTTCCCTTCACCGCTGCCCCCAGTCCGGAATACAATAAAAAGTGTGGTTTTATTTGACATTCTGCCAATAAAAGGTTACAATATCAATCGAATCTTTAGAGGAGTGGAAGATCATGATCGTAACGAAATTTGGCGGCAGTTCCCTGGCGGACGCGGAACATTTTAAAAAAGTAAAGGCCATTCTGGAAATGGATCCCGAACGGAAATTTGTGGTGCCCAGTGCGCCGGGCAAGCGGGGCCCCGGCGACGATAAAATCACCGACCTGCTGTACGCCGCCCACCGTGCGGCCGGCGAGGGAAAAACCTTTCAGCACCTGCTGGAGCGGATTCGCGCGCGATACGAAGAAATCGCGGAAGAGCTGCATGTGGACATGGATTTTGCGCCGGAATTCGCGGCCATTGAAAAGCATATGGCTGAAGGAACGACGCCCGATTATGCCGCCAGCCGGGGCGAATACCTGAACGGCAAACTGCTGTCCAGGTACATCGGCATCCCCTTTGTGGACGCCGCCGAAGTGGTTCGCTTTTCCGAGGACGGAAAACTGCTGGAAGAGGAAACCAACGCCATCATGGGCGAAAGGCTCATGAACATGCGGCGCGCCGTGGTGCCGGGCTTCTATGGCGCGGATGCGGAGGGCCGGATCCACACCTTCTCCCGGGGCGGAAGCGACGTGTCCGGCGCGCTGGTAGCCCGGGCGGTCAACGCGGATATCTATGAAAACTGGACGGACGTGACGGGCTTCCGCATGGCCGACCCCCGCATCGTGCCCGATGCCCAGTATATTTCCACCCTCACCTATCGGGAACTGCGCGAGCTGTCCTACATGGGCGCGACCGTGCTGCACGAGGACGCGGTGTTCCCTGTGCGCAAGGCGGGCATTCCCACCAACATCCGCAATACCAACGACCCCAAGCATCCCGGCACCATGATCCGCGCCAACGCGGGGCAGAACGACCTGGCTCACGTGATCACCGGCATCGCGGGGCACAAGGGCTTTTCCATCGTATCTGTGGAAAAGGACATGATGAACTCCGAGCTGGGCTTTGGCCGCAGGGTGCTGCAGGCCTTTGAGGAGTACGGCATCAGCTTTGAACACCTGCCCACCGGTATTGATACCATGTGCGTGGTGGTGCATGGCAAAGAGCTGGAGCCCCATAAGGAGCAGGTGCTGGCCCGCATCCGCGAGCTGTGCGACCCCGACACCATCACCGTGTCCGACCATCTGGCCCTCATCGCCACCGTGGGCCGCGGCATGGTGCGGAATTTCGGTACCGCCGCCCGGCTGTTCACCGCCATTTCCGCCCAGGGCATCTCCATCCGCACCATCGACCAGGGCAGCAGCGAGCTGAACATCATCGTGGGCGTGGACGAGGACGACTTTGAAACCGCCGTCAAAGCAATCTATGACACCTTTGTGCGGACGTGAATACGGCAGAAGGCATTGGAAAGATGGACGCATCTCCCGCTATGCCGGGGGATGGGTCCATCATTCTCTGATGCCTCATTGCTTTTTGTGGATTCTTCACAAAATTATACAAAAAACTTTTCCATTGAAGTCTTGACGGACTTGCTGTCCCTTTGCTATAATAGCGCTATATGGTGAATCTGGTTTTAAATGATTATTTTTTGGAGGGGTACCTATGAACTTTCAAGGAAAGGCTGTATTGGTTTATTTGGAGGAAGACAATATTGCCCGCGCTTACTTCCGCGTACAGCCTTTGATGACGCAGGACGGATCGGTGTCCAATGTAACGGCGGACTATCCGGACGACGGTTTTCTCCGCATCGTGCCCGATAAGAACGAACAGCATACCTTTAAAGAAAGAATGCGCACGCTGTCCGGCCTTTGTCTGGTGGATCTGCGCTTGTTCCCCGCGGAATCCAACAAGATCCGCACCAATAAGAATTATTCTCCTTCCCGGGGAGAAACCAACCAGTTTATCGTTTATTCCGACGCCGTGCGCGCCTTGCCGGATGATCTGGTGTTCCAGGTGGTGGCAGAGGGCGACGTGCGGAACGCCATGACGCCGTGGGTGTATATCCGCAACGGTGCGAACATTCAGGGACCCTTCCGGAAAGAGGATATGCAGTGCGCCGAAGAAACGGCAAAACTGCCGCCGGACAGCGCGCAGCTCCATTCCATCACCCTGCACGGCCAGGATCTGCTGTTCTATTGGCCCAAGCCGGCCCAGATGGAAGCGCCTGCCCAGCCGCCCCAGGCAGAAACTGCGCCTGCGCCTCAGGCAAAGCGGGAGCCTGCCCCGGAAAAACCGGAAAAGCCCGAAGAACCCGTGAAAGCCGAAGCGCCTGCCAAACCCGAAGAACCTGCCGGGGACGGGCAGCAGCCTAATGCCTTTGATCAGATACAGAGCATGAACCAGCAGCTCAGCGAACGCGCGAACCGGCTCCGGCCCGCGGAATCCGAAGCGCCCGCTGATTTTGCGCGCGAACAGCCTGCCAAGCCTCTCACAGGCACAAAGCTGTATCAGGCGCCCCAACGGCAGATGAGTCCCCGCCGGGCGCATAACCAGCTGATGGAAGCGGTGGAAAACCAGCGTTATTCTTCCCGCTATGAAGTCAGCCGCTATGAAGCGCCAGGCGCCACCATTCCCCAGAACACGGAATTGAAAGAAGTCACCAATCCCGCCGACACGTTTAAGCGCGCACTGGTCGCTATGTGCCATTCCCCCGAGTCCCAGCGCCAGGTGGTCGATATGGTGCTTGCCCAGAGCGGCATCAAGCCTATTCTGGCCAAAGCCCTGGGCCGCGAGACCAATGACCTGACCATCGCCGCCATGCACAGCCAGCTGCAGGAGCTGGAAGCCGAACGGCTCATGACCCTGATGCAGCTGGACGACGCGAAGAAGAACCTGTCTGCCTGCAGAGAACAGGCAGTCGGCAGCCTGAACATGGCGGAACAGAAAAAACTGGATCAGCTGCATATCGCCCAGCAGACCGCCCGGGACGAACTGGACAGGCTGGACAAAGCCATAGAACCGCTGGAAAAGAAGCGGGAAGAAGCCGCGGCTTATCTGGATGCCGTCCGCGGCTATGAAGACGGCGGCAGGCGCGTCATCTGTCCCGGCGCGGGAGGAACGGTCTCAAAAGCCGAACTGATTGAGCGGGTGGAAAAGTGCATGAAAGCCGCCGGCTTCGCCATGGAACCGGGCGACGCACTGGCCATGCTGGCTGCTTTTGCCCTCAGCGCGAAAAACAATCTGTGGCAGTTCCGCTCCGAATCCCCGGCGGATGCCGATACCGCGCTGGATGCTTTTGCCGCCGCGTTGGGTACGTCGGTCGTCCGGACGGGCATGCGCGATGATTTTGTGATTGTGCCCGGCGGCAGCGCGCCCGTGTTCCTGTCTGCCAATTACCGGGCGGTGTTCCATCCCCTGGTGTTTACCACCTTTATCGGAAAGCTGGGCATGCCGGAAACGGACGCGGATTGCTGGCAGGATCCCCATTGCGACGTGCCGGTGTACGCGGATCCCAACGCCTTCCCCGCCGCCATACCTGTTTATGCTCCCGTGAGCCTGGAGTGCGTGATCAAAGAGATCCTGTGCGAAGGCGCGCTCACCGAGGAAACCCGCTCCGCCCTCCTTTCCATCCGGAAGGCTGTGGCGGCGACCGGCAAGCCTCTGCCCATTGAAACAGTCGGCATGATGGCCCGCTTCATTGCAGCGACCCAGAATGATTTTAAAGGCGGCGTAGCCGAAGCCATCGACCGGGCGTTCTGCCTGTATGCGGTAGCCCACATCCTGGAATGCGGCCTGGAAAAAGAAGCCGTGAAGCCCGAGCTGGCCGCCATGCCCCGTGCGCTCAAAGCCCTGAAAGCATGAACGATCTCATTACCAGCATGCAAAATCCCCAGGTGAAGCTGTGGCGCAGCCTTAATAAAAGCCGTGCCCAGCGCGTGGAAGCCGGCCTGTTTCTGGCCGAGGGGGAGCACATGGCGGGCGAAGCCGTAAAAGAACACAAAGCCCGGGCGCTGCTCATCGACGACAGCGTCCGGGAAAAGCATCGCGCCCTGGCGGAATCCGTGCAGGGCGCTTCGGTGTATTATCTGGCAAGCCACGTGATGGCCGCGCTGTGCGACGCGAAAACGCCCCAGGGCATTATCGCCGTGTGCGATTATCCCAAGGAAACGGTTTCCATACCGGAAAACGCCTCCCTGCTGGTTGCGCTGGACGGCGTGCAGGACCCCGGCAACGCGGGCACCGTGATCCGCACCATGGACGCAGCGGGCTACCATTGCCTGCTGATGGACGAAAACACCGCCGATCCGTATAGCCCCAAAGCGCTGCGGGCTTCCATGGGCGGGGTGTTCCGCATTCCCGCCGTGCGATGCGCGGATCTGGCCGGACAACTTCACACGCTGGCGCAATACGGGTACGACATCATCGCGGGCGACCTGCACGGCGAACCTTTTTACCGGCGCCGCAAAGCAAAGGACAGGCTGTGCGTGGTCATCGGCAACGAGGGCCAGGGCGTGTCTCCCGCCGTGTTCGCGGAAAGCACGATGCGCTTAAAGCTCCCCATGGTGGGGGGCGCGGAATCCCTCAACGCCGCCGTGGCCGGGGCGGTCATGATGTACGACTTTCTTCGGGAACGTATGGGATAAAACCAGCTGCGGAATGATGGAACAGGAGGATGTTATGGAGATTTTCAACACCGACGTTTTGATTCTGGGCGGCGGCCTGAGCGCATACATGGCCGCGTATACGCTGCTGAAAAAGAGAAGGAAGGATAAAATCATGATCGTGTCCCCCTGCCGGGGAGACGACGCAAGCCACGCTCTGCGCGGCATGGCGCTGTCCCGGCTGGACGGGGACTCCGCGCCCAAATACTTTCAGGACACGATGAAAACCGGCGCTTACCAGAACGACCCCGCGCTGGTGAAGCCGCTGAGCGAAGAGAGCACGCTGATTTTTGACCGCGTCCGCACCATGATGGAATTTGACCCGCCCGAAGGGGAAGGCCGTTTCCGCCCGGTAACCGGCGACAGGAACGCCTTGTGGAAAACCTTGGCCGAGAGCGTTGAAAAACAGGCGGAGATGAAGACCGGCTGCCACGGCCTGCGGGTGTTCGTGCGGGAAGATCGGGTGCAGGGCGCGCTGTGCTACGATGAACCCAAACGCGCGTTTTTCGCTGTTTCTGCGGGCACCGTTGTGCTGGCTGCCGGCGGTTATGGGGATCTGTACAAAGAAAACGCCGATGCAAAGACCCTCCGCAATTCGGGCAGCGGGATCGGGCTGGCTTATTATGCCGGCGCGGAAATGGCCGACCTGGAATTTGCCGACTTTGGCGGCGAAGGCGTGACCACCCTGGGCGGCGTGGTGATCGACAATCAGTGCCGCACATCCGTTTCCGGTTTGCTGGCCTGCGGCGGCGTAACTGCGGGCGTGCATGGGGCCGGCCTTATGAAGGGGAACGCCGAAACCGCCGCGCTGGTGTTTGGACGCAGGGCGGGGCATGCCCTGACCCGCATGGATTTCCTGCCCGGCGCGGATGAGGAAACGCTTTACAAGTGGGTCAATGAAACCGTCTACATCGGCCAGAAGGATCAGTCTGACGCTTACGCCAGCATCCGTCAGGAAATCGCCCACACGCTGAACGCAAGCGCGGGCGAGATTCGCACCCAGGAAAAGATCGAGGACGGCCTCAAGATCATCGCCCATTTGCAGCATGAATTCAATGACCTGGATTTGTGCCCGCTCCGGCAGGTGTGCGAAAAGATGAAGCTGGATTTCGCCCTTATCGCCGCCCGGCTGACGCTGCTGGCGTCCCTGGAGCGCGAAGAATGCCGCGGCTGCTACAAGCGGGCTGTCGTCCGCCCGGTGGAAAAAGAGGAGAAGGAAGAACCTGTTCAGGAAGAACAAGCCGGCGAGGATGTGGCCGTGGTTTGTGAACCGCCACAGGAAGCGGAGGCGGAACAGCAGTTTGAACTGATTGAAAAAGAGGTCAAGCCTTACCGCGTGACCATGAAGCTGACCAACCAGATTCTGATGCCGAAAAAAGAACCTTGGATTGTGGAGGTTTAATACTGCTAAGAATATAGAATAATGCCTATTTCCAAAGCCCCGGACAAAGCAATTTCGGCGTCCGGAAACATACCCAAAAAACAGCTAACCGCCGGAAGCAATCATTGCCTTCGGCGGTTTTGCTGTTGTGATTGTTCACGCCCAAATCTCATGCATGAATTTGGGGTACGTTTCGTCGATGATCCGCATCGCGCGAATCATCAGTTCCATTGCGACATCGCCGGCGTTTTCGCCGGTTACGACGGCATCCGCCTGCACGCTCATCCAGGATTCACCGTCAATAAAAAACTTGACCCAGCGGTAGTCCTTGTTGACGCTGTTCATCACTTCCATGATTTGCAGCTTTCTGTCAATGGGAACGGCGAACAGACGAAAAACCCGCATGGTGAAAGCGTGCCCGTCCTGATCAAAAAAGAAATTGAAGTCCACGGTGGTGATCTTTCCGTTCACGCCGCAGGAGACACGGTCGCCGCCGTTTTCCAGCTCCTGAAGGTCTTTATATTTCCAGCCGTTCTTCTTCAGGGTTTCCAAAAAAGTTGTGGTTGTTTGCAGCATGAAGATTCAGCTCCTTTCTTGTTTCAGCAGGGGCGGGGGGATATTTGTCTTCAAACGCCGCCAGCAGGTTTTTCTGGGTGTCGTCCAGGAATTGCATGGCTTCTTTGCGGATCGGGTCCGGCACGCCCCAGTACGCTTCCGCGATACCTCCGGCAATGCAGGCAATGGTATCGCTGTCGCCGCCAATGGAAACGGCGTTGCGGATGGCGTCTTCATAGGACGTGGATTCAAAGAACGCTTCCAGCGCCTGGGGCACGCTGCCCTGGCAGGAAACGTCAAACCGGTAGTCGGGGCGAATCTGATCGAGGGTAAAGCGCATCGGGTAATAATGTTCGACGATATACGCTTTGATTTCCGGGATGGATGAGCCGGTTTTTGCCAGGAAGATGGCAGACGCCGTTGCCTCTGCGCCTTTTATGCCCTCGGGATGGTTGTGGGTCACTTCGGCGGTGACGCGGGCTGTCATCACGGCCTCGTCCAGCGTTGCCGCCGCAAAGCCGCAGGGACTGACCCGCATGGCGCTGCCATTGCCAAAGCTGTTGTAGGGGCCGGGATTGGGCGTGTATCTCCCTCTTTTCAGCCATTGGTAAAACCGCCCGCCGTATCCGGCGCCGGGATAGCGGCTGCCCAGCCAGAGCATATTGGCGACGGCATGCCTGGAAAGCGCTTCCAAATCGCCCTCCGCCTCCAGAATGGATTTTGCCACGGCGAGGGACATGATGCTGTCGTCCGTGGGCTCGCAGCGGGGCGAGAACAGGGGGAACTGTTTGGTTTTAATATTATGAAATTCATATATGGAGCCGACAATGTCTCCGATGATTGCCCCGATCATTGGATCAGCCTCCCTTTTGCGCTTGTCATGGTTTTTCCTGCGCAGGATTCCGCAAGCAGATGAGAACGGAAATCGAAATCTGTCTCCCATCATGCGGAAGATTACTTTTTACGCGCATATAGTATACATGATGGAAGGCATTGTTGTCCATACGCTTTTTTCGCCTGCCGGTTGAAAACGGAAAAACTCTGTAAAAAACATGGCCCAAAGGGAATACACCGCTTGCAATCCCGCATGGTTTCATTGTATACTAACGGTGATTTTTCCAAATGCGTGCAAAAATGGGAGGACGCCGTGAAAAAACGCGTGATTGCCTGGCTGGCTGTACTGTTGCTTGTGTTCGCTTCGCTGCCGGACGCCCTGTGCGGTTCAGATACCGCCGTGACGCTGACCAGCCTGAAGCTGCGCAAGGAACCCAAGGCTAACGCCAAAGTATTGGAAACCTATAAAAAGGGCACCGAGGTGACGGTGCTGGAATTGGACGGCGACTGGTGCAAGGTTCGGGTGGGGAAACGCACGGGCTATATGATGGCCCAGTACCTGGACATTCCCGATGACCTGGAGATTCCCGACAAGGAGGAAGCCGCCGCCGGCGTTGCTGCGCCGGGCCGAAGCGATTTCCGTCCCGAGCCGGGGGAGAGCCTGTGCGACACCGCTTACCTGCTGGACAAAGGGCAGGAACCGATCATCACGAGCTCTTCCTACCAGAGCGCGAATGTGTTTATCGACATTACCGCCGACCGGCAATTCAACACCGATGTGTTTGTGGCGGATATTTATATCCGTTCCCTGGACAGCTTCCGGCGGGGCCTGGCGAATAAATGGAAGAACGGAACGGCGAAAATCACCAAAATCGCCGAGCTGCACCATGCCATCCTGGCGATGACCAGCGACAGCGCCGAGAACCTGGATATGGGCTGGGTGATCATGAACGGCGAAATCATGCGCCGCACCAAGAATCGCAAGCGTGACCTGTGCGTGCTTTACACAAATGGCGAGATGGCGGTGATTCCCGCCGGGGAACTGGTACACGAGGACATCGCCGCCCTGGCGGAGGCGGGGGAAATCTGGCAGACATTCCTGTTCGGCCCATCCCTGCTCGACAAGGACGGACACGCGTTCAAAGAAATCAAGTCCTCCATCGGCATTCAGAATCCGAGGTCGGTCATCGGCTATTATGAGCCGGGCCACTACTGCTTCGTTCAGGTGGACGGGCGGAGGACGCCCAGCCAGGTGGAGCCGGGCAAGAAAAACAAGGGCATGACGATCCTCGAGCTGTCCCAGTTCATGGAAAGCCTGGGATGCAAAGCCGCCTATAATCTGGACGGGGGACAGAGCTCGGTGATGCTCTTCAACGGCAAAATCCATTCCACGCCACAGAACGGCAGCCGGAGACTGGGCGACGTGGTGCTGATAGCGGAACCGGGGGAGGAGTAAATGAAACCGCGCCGCCAGGCTCGGCCCCACGAAACGGCCCCGGCTGCACACGCCGTTTTTCCTGCCCGGAAAGCTCTTCGCCCCGTTGGCGGAGGGCTTTTTGCTCACAACGCCGTGGGGAAGCTTGGACGCCAAAAAAGCGGCGCGCCCCGAAACGTCTGAAGCGTCACTTTTCATCGCCGCCTGCATGGCGTCCGACAAGGAATGCGGTTGATATTTCAGGGTTTATGTAGTATAATAATCATGGCGCCTTAGGTTCTGTTCGATTGGCCCGGGGCGGAAGCGCGGGGATTCTCCTGCGCCGAAAGGACAATGAAAGGAGAAAAGGGGCATGAAATTAATTATCGCGATTGTTCAGGATGAAGACGCATCCCGTTTGATCGGCGAATTGATGAACGACGGTTTCAGCGTGACAAAACTGGCGACCACCGGTGGCTTTTTGAAGTCCGGCAACACCACCATCCTGGCGGGCGTGGAGGACGGCCGCGTGCAGGACTGCCTGGGC
>CADBCX010000075.1:11905-12894 GCA_902793245.1 uncultured Eubacteriales bacterium
GTGCAAGAGCCGCAAGCAGATTGCCACCTCGCCTGTGACCATGGGCGGCTCCTCCGGCATGTATGCGTCTTTCCCTATCGAAGTTACCGTGGGCGGTGCGACAGTCTTTATTTTAGCGGTGGATCAATTTGTCAAATACTGAGAAAACAAGCGGGATGACGCTCCGGGAATGCGCAGAAGCAAGCGACACGCTCCGCGCTCTCTGGCGTGATTTCCTGAACGGACGCATGGCTTCCGCCGTGCTGCTGATCGGGGAAAGCGGCGTGGGCAAGCGCACCTTCGCCCGGCTGCTGGCGCAGGCGCTGCTTTGCAACGGAACAGACGACGCGGAAAAGAAGCCCTGCGGGGAATGCAGGAACTGCAAGCGTTTTCTGGCCCGCACCCATCCCGACGCCCTGTTTCCCGCGCCGCTGCCCAAGGAAAAAACCATCAAGATCGACGCCCTGCGGGAAATGATCGACACCCTGAGCCGCCACAGCCTGGAGGGCGGGCGGCGGGTGGTGCTGATCGAGAACGCCGAGAAGATGACGCCCCAGGCCCAGAACTGCCTGCTCAAAACCCTGGAGGACGGGGCGGAGGACACCTGGTTTTTGCTCACCTGCGACGTGGAATCCGCCCTGCTGCCCACCATCCGGTCCCGCTGCCGGTGCGTGCGGGTGCAGCCCTGGGAACCGGGGAAGATCGAACGGGCGCTGTTAAAACGGGGGATTCCCGCCGACCGGGCGAAGGCGCTGTCCGTGTATTGCGAAGGCAGCCTGGGCCGGGCCTTGCAAATGCAGGAGGACGCTTCCTACTGGCAGGCGCGGGAAACGGTGAGGCGCAGCTTTTTATCGGTGAAAAGCGCCGCTTCCCTGGCGACGGCTTCCCAGATTTTAAAAGATCAAAAGGACAGCGGGGACAGGCTGCTGGACATTCTGGAACAGGATGGAATTCATTCTTTAATGATTTATATAAATTGAATACTGGAGATACAGCATATGTAACATACA
>CADBCX010000076.1 GCA_902793245.1 uncultured Eubacteriales bacterium
TGTCGGTTTCTTCCAACGGCGTTATTTCGCCAGATGCGGGTCCAGGGGGATCATCCCCCTGGTGGGGCCTGGGGTGAAACCCCAGCGTAACCTCTTGTTTGATTTTCGTCCTTTACAGCAAGGCTGTTAAGAATATAGAAAAAGAAAAAACAAGCAGCAAAAAGACGCGGAGGGAAAGCTTCCGCGTCTTTTTGCTGATCGCAATGCGTCAGGCCTTCTGCCATTCCGCAGCCTTGGCGGCGGACATGCGCTTGATGGTCTCTTCAGCGTAGGGGGATTCAGGGCCGCCAACGCCATACAGGAACAGCTTGCCGTCCTGGGTCTTGTACAGGTCTTCTTCGTAACCGTCGGCATCGCCGAAAGCGCCGAACACTTTCTTCTGGATCAGTTCGGAAGATTCTGTATCGTATTCAACCTTGCAAATAACCTTCTTCATTTTGCGAAGTCCTTTCATATGCGGCTTTTCGCCGTTTTTCTTTTTCGTGCTTTTAGAGCACGCCTATATCATACCACAGGGAGATAATGAACGCAATGTCATGTATTTGTCTGAAACTTGCCAATTCAGGCAAATTCAGGGCATTTTTACCATTTTCCCCGGAACCGGCCGCGCCTTTTCCCGCATCCGATGCTTCATTTCCCGCTCCACATACCCTGCCAGCATGGACAGGAACTCGGCGTTTGTGGGCTTGCCGCGCTCCGCGTCCACAGAATAGCCGAACAGGGTTTGAATCGCGTCCAGATCGCCATGGAGCCAGGTGCTTTCCACAGCGGTGCGGATAGCTTTTTCCACGGCGCGGGAAGAAGTGTTGGCGCATGCGGCAATCAGCGGATACAGCAGCCCCGTAAAGGAAGCTCCCAGCTGCGGCGCACAGGCCAGCATGGACACCGCCCGGCAGATATATTGTTTCCCCTTGAGCGCATCCGGTATGCGCAGGAAGAAGGCATATCTTTCAGCGATTTTCATTCTGTCCGCTTCCCACGGTTCCGCCAGCCTGGGCAGCGGCCTTTGGGCAACATCTTCGGCAAGCCGCAGCAGTTCGTTATCGCTGATGTTCCACAGGGCTGCCGCGTCTGCTCCCTTTTGAAGCGCCAATTCCAGCCATTTTGCTTCCCGGCCCAGGTACAGCACCCTGGGCGGAGCAGCCATATGTGCGCGAAGCTGTTCCAGCAGGTTCAGGCTGTCCACCCCGGAGAGAACGCCGTCCAACAGCAGAAAATCCGGGCACAAGCCCGTTATCTCCTCCGGAATCGCTTCTCCGCCGCCGCTGCCGACCACGGCGATCTGCTCCGACTTGCCCAGGAGCGCTTCAAAACGCAGCGGCTCCATCGCGGCAATGTAAGCGCTTCTTTCCTGCTTCAGCATGGCGTGCCTCGTTTTTTCGCGTTCCGACGCCAGAATGCGGAAAAAATCACCGATGAAATCGTAATCGCCATCGCAATGCCACAGATGCCCAGCAGGGTAGCGGCGCCGGTTTGCACGGCGCGGCTGTATTCCCCATCCACCACAAAGCGCATGGTGCGAAACAGCCCGATGCCGGGTACCAGCGGAACGATGGCCCCGGTCACAAACAGCGTGGCCACGCGCTTCATCAGCCTGGCTGCCAGCTCGCAGCAAAGGCCGATCAGCAGGCTGGCCAGAAAGTAGGCCAGGGTGCTCTGTTTCAGCAGCAGAAACACGCTGTAGCCCAGGATGCTGACGACGGAACTGACCAGGATGGTGTTTCTGGGCTGGTGCAGCAGCACGGAAAAACTGGCCGCGGCGACGCCGCAGGAGATCAGCTGAATCCACCAGCTCATGTAAGCCCACCTCCCCACATGCTCAGCATCAGACCGATACCGGCGGCCAGCATCATCACCGACAGGATGGCCTCCCCCAGCCGCGCTCCGCCGGAGACCAAATCCCCCCGGATGGTGTCCCGCATGGCGTTGGTGGTAGCCAGGCCCGGCAGCAGCGGCATGATGGCGCCGGAAATCACCGGTTCAATGTTCACATTGCTCACCACCATCGCGCCCAGCAGCGCCAGCAGCGTGGTCAAAGCGCCGGCGATCATGCTGGAGATCAGCGGCGGCACCTTCATTTTTCCCAGCGGCGTCAGCACCCACTGCACCAGCGCACCGCAAAAAAAAGAAACGCCGAAGTCCGTCCAGCCGCCCCCCAGCATCACCGTAAAGCTGGCCGCGGTCACCGCGCTGGCGGCAATCAGCAGGGCCCGCTTGTCCTTCCGGGGGCGCTTGATTTCCCGCAGCGCTTTCAGCGCTTCTTCGGCGGTCATGTTCCCGGAAGCCACCTTCCGGGAAATACCATTGCATTCGTCAATGCGGTTCAGATCCGTGGAGCGGCTGTGCACGCGCACGATGCGGGAAAGCGTTTTATCCTCTTCCAGCGTCAGGGTCAGCATCAGGCCGGTGGGCAGGGCCAGCACATCCACCCGGGGAATGCCCAGGCCCTGGCACATCCTTTCCACGGTTTCTTCCGCCCGATAGGTTTCCCCGCCGTTTTCCAAAATCAGCTGGGAAGCCAGGCAAACCGCATCCAGTGTGGTGATGATGGAATCCATCCCGTATATCCTCTCTCTTCTGCGCTTTGCCGGTTCAGAATAACGTGGAGGCGCCGATCATAAACTGGGCCAGAAAATAGCAGCCCAGGCACAGGTAGTCATACCATTTTGTTTTGATTTTCCTGGCGATCAGGAACAGCAGCATGCCATCCGATACGACGAACAGCAGCGCGCCAACCAGCATGAGCGGCTTTTGCGTCACTGCCAGGGAAGCCATCGCGGCAAGCAGCAGGGCATATCCCAGATAAGGATACAGAGAGCCGCCCTGCGCCAGCTTTTTCATCTGCGGGAAAAAAGCCAGGGCTATGCCGGCCAGCGCCAGAAACACGATCAGATTGACCCTGCCGGGTCTTTGGGAAAGCAGCATCGCCGCACAGTAGCATAAGTGGCCCATCCCAAACGCCACTGTACCGGCGAGGAAGTTCCAGTCCAGAATCACATCCGCGGCAACGCATACGCACAGTCCGACCAGGATCAACAGCCTGCCGGAAGCGGGAGCGGAAAAATAGCCGTATCCCGCCAATACCGCCGACATGGCTGTGGCCGCGCCCTTAAAAAACCATTCCTGCCACTTGTGTTCCTCTGATCCCCACTTGATCGATTGATAAATCAGATACAGCACCGCCATCAGGACAAAGCAGCTGCACGCCCAAAACGGTTTCAAGCGACCTTCCTCCTTCCCGCGTCAAATCCGTTCTATGAAAGAGTGCTATTCGATCTGAGACAGGCGATATCCCGCGTTCTCGATCTTTTTCTGTACTTCCTTCAGCCGTTCTTTATCCGTAGGTTTTTTGGAAAACAAAACCTTGATCGCGGGCTCGCTTTCAAAGGCGAGGCGGGTGAAGATGCGTTCGGAATAGAAAAGCAAATATTTCAGCCTGCCACCATCGCGGCACTCCCCCACGAACGTGCCGTCGCCGCCGCGCTGCCTTTTAAACACCGCGGCGCATTCCGCAAAGTCGATGAAGCCGCCCAGGTAATGAATGCCCTCGCCAGTGACTTCTTCCACATCCCGATCCCAAATCGTGAAGCAATCCATGGTATCTCCCCCGTTTATCGGTCAGTATCCCCATGCAGCTGCATCTGTTCGTTGAGCAGGTTGATGTTGCCGCAGCCCATGGTGAGCACCAGGTCACCGGGCTGCCAGTGGGCGCGGAGGTATTTTTCCGTGTCGTCGAAGGTGGGGGTGTGCACCGCGTCCACGCCGTGGGCACGCATCCCCTCCACCACCATTTCGGCCTTGATGTCGCCGGGATCTTTCTCCCGGGCGGCGAAAATATCCGTCACCAGGGTGTAGTCCGCAATTTCCGTACAGGTAAGATAATCCTCGAATAAGCCCTTCACCCGGCTGTAGGTGTGGGGCTGCATCACCGCCCACAGATGATTGGGATGCTGCATTTTCGCCACGCTCAGCGCCGCCCGCATTTCAGCGGGATTGTGGCCATAATCGTGGTACATCTTTACCCCGTCGATGAGGCCGGTGAACTCAAACCGCCGGTGCACCCCAGCGAACCGGCTGAGGGATGCGGCAATTTCCTCCGGCTTTACGCCAACCGCGTGGGCCGCTGCGAAAGCTGCCAGGGAGTTGATCACGTTGAACTCCCCCGCCACCCGCAGCGTCAGATGCGCCAGCTTTTCACCCCGGAACATCACGTCGTATTCCGGGCAGCCGGTGTCGCTGTAAACGAGGTTTTCCGGATAATAGTCGTCGCCGGTTTCCCAGCCGAACGTGCGGTTTTCGCAGCGCAGATGGGTAAACAGCCGCAGGATGCGCCGATCCTCGCCCCAGCCCAGGGCCACGCCGTGGGACGGCAGCAGGGACAGGAACTTGCCGAAGGCCCGCTCGATGTCGTCAATGTCTTTATACCAGTCCAGATGGTCGGCGTCGATGTTCAGCACTACCGCCACCGTGGGGTGCATTTCCAGAAAGCTGCCGTGGAATTCGCAGGCCTCCGCCACGAACACGTCCTTCTTCCCGATGCGGCTGCCGCCGCCCAGCGCGTCCAGCCTGCCACCGATATGCACCGTGGGGTCAACGCCGCATTCCAGCAGCGTTTCCGCGATCATGGAGGAGGTGGTGGTTTTCCCGTGGGCGCCGCAGACGCAGACGGCGTTCTTATGTCCGCGCATCAATTGCCCCAGCAGGGTGGAGCGCTCCATTTCGGGAATGCCCAGGCGCTTTGCTTCCTGACGCTCCGGGTTCTCCGGGGAAATGGCGGCGGAAAAAATCAGCAGCTTTGCGCCGTGTACATTTTCCGCCTTGTGTCCTACCGCCACCTGAATGCCCATGCCGCGCAGACGTTCCACCGCGTGGGAATTGGCGTTGTCGGAGCCTGTTACGGTATATCCTTCTTTCAGCAGCATTTCCGCCAGCCCGCTCATGCTGCTGCCGCCGATGCCGATCATGTGTACATGCTGGCCCTGATAATCCAAAATGTCAATCATGCTCCACCTCGAAAACATCCGTTCTGTCCCCCCTATTATACGACGGAAGTGGGGCAAATATCAAGAGGCAGTCACAGCGGCGGCAAGAAAAGTTCATGCTTTTTTCTGTTTCCGGCATTGACAAGGGCCGGGCGGGGCATTATCATGAGAGGGAACGGAAGGAGAGAAAGACCATGTATGAAGGCCGTCTGGTGCGCCTGCGGGCGTTTGACAACAGCGATCTGATGAACATGCTGGCTTACCAGAACGATTACGAGGTGATGCGCGGCGCGTCGGGCGCGATCCTGTACCCCTCCACCGTGGACGACGCCGCCCGGGATATGGGCAAGAACACCAGCTTCACTTCCGGGGAATATCAATTCGCCATCGAGACCAAGGAGGAGCGCCGCTTCATCGGCCAGTGCGGATTCGTGAAGGTGAACTGGAAAAACCGCGTCGGGGAGCTGGCCATCCTGATCGGGGACAAGGACTGCCGCGGCAAGGGCTATGGGGCCGACGCCATCCAGACCCTGTGCACCTTCGGCTTCATGGAAATGAACCTGCACAAGATCAAGGCGCTGGTGTTTGACTTTAACGCGCCCGCCCTGCGCTGCTACGAAAAATGCGGCTTCGTGCGGGAAGGTGTGCTGAAACAGGAAATCTTCCGGGAAGGCGCATACCATGACGTGGTCAGTATGGCGCTGTTCCGGTCGGAAAGCTAAAAAGAGTACAGAGTACAGAGTTCAGATTGTTTTGAGTATACACGCTGGAATCCCGAATTGAACGACAAAATAAAAACTGTACTCTGCACTCTGAACTCTGTACTCTATAGCAATCCACGTACATGTTTTCTTCTGAAATGAATATGGCTTAAAGGAGCAGAAAAATGGAGTACACAGAAGTCACCATTTCCACCACCACCCGGGGATCGGAAATCGTATCGGACATTTTGCTGCGCTTAGGCGCGGCGGGCACGCAGATTCTAGACCGGGCGGACCTGCCCGACCCCAATAAGCCCACCGCCAACTGGGAACTGATGGATCAGTCCGTTATCGACGCCATGCCGGAGGACGTGCAGGTGAAAGCCTGGTTCGACGAAGACAGCCTGAAAAAAATCATCGGCTCCCTGCGGGAACAGCTTGCCCTGGTAAAGAATCCCGATATGGGCACGCTGGATGTGACCCTGCAGGGCGTGAAGGAAGAGGATTGGGCGGAGAACTGGAAGCAGTATTACAAGCCCTTCCGCATCGGGGCGCATATGGTGGTGAAGCCCACCTGGGAGCCCTGGGACGCCCAGCCCGGCGACCTGATCATCGAGATCGACCCCGGCATGGCCTTTGGCACCGGTACCCATGAGACCACCGCCATGTGCGTAGGCCTGATCGAAAAGTATTACAAGGGCGGCACGCTGCTGGACGTGGGCACCGGCAGCGGCATTCTGGCCATCGCCGCGGCAAGGCTGGGAGCGAAGGGCATCGTCGCTGTGGACATCGACCCGGACGCCGTGCGGGTAGCGAAAGAAAACGTAGCCCACAACGGCCTGGAAAATGCCATCGACGTGCGCAAGGGGGACCTGCTGCAAGGCCTGTCCCAGCAGTTCGATTTCGCCGTGGCCAATATCCTCGCCCCCGTCATCTGCATGCTGGCCGCGCCGCTGAAAAAGCACCTGACCCCCGGCGGCGTCTTCGTCTGCTCCGGCATCATTGCCGAAGCCGAACAGGACGTGCGCGACGCGCTGCTGAAAGCGGGCTACGCCATCGACGAGGTCCAGCATAAGGGTGATTGGGTGGCTTTCGCGTGCCATACATGATCTTTTCAACAATACAGTTGAAAAACGTTGTCATCCTGAGCGAAGTGGAGCGAGAGCGGAACGGAGTCGAAGGATCCTTGAGAGAATACAAAAATCACAACAATCGTATTCCCTGCTTTCAGATCCTTCGACTTCGTTTCGCTCCCGCTCCACTCCGCTCAGGATGACATTGTTCTATTGTTCATTAGCAGTCTAACGTGTTATTGCATCTTTTCCTGTTTCACCTTATGATCCACCACATGCCGGCTGGCGAGCTGGGCGAAAATGTCCTTGGGCTCGATGCCCATTTCCACCATCAGCACCATCACGTGGTAAGCCAGGTCGGCAATCTCGAAGATGGTTTCGGCCTTGTCGCCGCCCTTGCCCGCCACGATGACCTCGGTGCATTCCTCGCCGACTTTTTTCAGGATCTTGTCGATGCCCTTCTGGTAGAGGTAAGTGGTGTAGCTGCCCTCCTTGGGGTTGGTTTTGCGGCCCTTGAGCAGTTCATAGAGGGCTTCCAGGGAAAAGTCCTGCTGGGTCTCGCTCTGGTACACCGGGTTGAAGAAGCAACTTTCGCTGCCGGTATGGCAGGCGGGGCCTTTCTTGATGACCTCCACCACCAGCGCGTCCAGGTCGCAGTCCGTCTTGATGGTGACGATCTCCTGGGTGTTGCCGCTGGTTTCGCCCTTGCGCCACAGCTGCTGGCGGGAACGGGAGAAGAAGCAGGTGCGGCCCTCCCGCATGGAGATTTCCAAAGATTCCCTGTTCATGTACGCCACGGTCAGCACCTGCTTGGAAAAGTAATCCTGCACCACCGCGGGGATCAGGCCCTTGTCATCGAATTTCAAATCGTCAATGTTCATCTTTCTTCCTCCCGTAAAATGCGCATGGGGATGCCTTGCTGCGCTAAATACCTTTTCAGTTCAGGCAGGGGCACTTCCTTCCGGTGGAAAATGGAAGCGGCCAGCCCCGCGTCCACCTGGGGCACGGATTCAAAGAGGGTTTTGAAATCCTCCTTCTTGCCCGCCCCGCCGGAGGCGATGATGGGAATGGTGACCTGCTTCGCCATTGCCGCCAGCATTTCCAGGTCAAAGCCCTGCTTCACGCCATCGGTGTCGATGCTGTTCACCACAAGCTCTCCCGCGCCGCGCTCCTGGCCGTCGTGCGCCCATTGCAGGGCGTCGATGCCGGTGTCGATCCGCCCGCCCTTGGCGAAGATGCGGAACTGCCCGTCCACCCGCTTCACGTCCATGCTCAGCACCACGCATTGGTCGCCGTACCGCTTGGCGGCGCGCTCAATGAGGGAAGGGTCTTTGATGGCCCCGGAGTTGACGCTCACCTTGTCCGCCCCGCAGGACAGCACCCGTTCAAAGTCGGAAACGTCATTGATGCCGCCGCCCACCGTCAGCGGGATGAACACCTGCGCCGCTGTGCGCTTCAAAATATCGGTGAACAGGCCCCGGCCCTCGAAGGACGCCGTAATGTCGTAGAACACCAATTCGTCCGCGCCGGTGTCGTTGTAATACTTCGCCATCTCCACCGGGTCGGCCACGTCCTGGATGCCCTCAAAGTTGGTGCCCTTCACCACCCGGCCGTTCCGCACGTCCAGGCAGGGAATGATTCTTTTGGCGATCATGGTTTCACCTCTTTTGTGGGGGGAACCACTCTTTGGAGGCCAAAGAGTGGTTCCCCCCACACCCCCTTCCGAGAAAACCGTAAAGGAGTATGTTCACTCTCCGGCATCAGGCAATTGTTACATCATCTTATTTTCGCCGCATCCAACGCCTGGGTCAAGGTGATCCTGCCGTCGTACAGCGCTTTGCCGATGATGGCAGCGTAGAGATTCAGCTTTGCCAGGGCGGCCACATCCGCCGCCGATGACACGCCGCCGGAAGCGACAATATCGAGGCCCTTGATCTGGCTGAGCCGTTGATACGCTTCGATATTCGGCCCCTGCAATTTCCCATCCCGGCTGATGTCGGTGTAGATCACGGTGCCGATGCCGCGCCCTGGCAGGCTTTCCACGAAATCATAGGCCACAATATCGGTAATGGTTTTCCAGCCGTGAATCGCTACAAACCCGTTCCGGGCGTCCACCCCTGCGGCGACCTTTCCGGGATACTGCTTCGCCAGGCTTTCCATCAGCTGGGGATTCTCAATGGCGGCGGAGCCCAATATCACCCGGCTGACGCCTGCGTCCAGATAGCGCCTGGCGCTTTCTTCGTCCCGCACGCCGCCGCCGACTTCCAGCCTGAGGCCGCTTTCGGCAGCCAACTTTTGGATCACGGCTAAGTTTTTCTGTTCGCCGTCTTTGGCAGCGTCCAGGTCCACCACGTGCAGGTATTCCGCGCCTGCCGCCATGTATGCTTTGGCGACAGCCAGCGGGTCGCTGCCGTACACGGTCATGCGGTCGTAGTCGCCCTCCACCAGGCGCACCACCTGGCCGTCCCGCAGGTCAATGGCCGGAAAAATCAGCATAGCGTTTCCTCCCCGAAGGCTTTCAGCATTTTCAGTCCCACCGGGCCGCTCTTTTCGGGGTGGAACTGGGCCCCGAACACGTTGTCCCGCTGCACCAGGCCGGGCACCATGATCCCGTATTCCGACGCTGCTTTCACCGCGTCCCCCGCGCCTTTAGCATAGAAGGAATGGACGTAGTACACGCTGTCCCCTTCCTGAATGCCTTTGAGCAGCGGGCTGTCCCCCAGGATACGCAGGCCGTTCCAGCCGATGTGGGGGACTTTCAGGTTTTCGGGAATGTCCGGTTTCAGGGGACATATTTCGCCGGGCAAAAGCCCCAGGCCCTCATGCTCGCCGTACTCATAGCTTTTTTCAAACAATAATTGCATTCCCAGACAGATGCCCAGCAGCGGCGCGCCAGCTTTGGCTTTTTGCAGCACCAGCGCGTCCATGCCTGTTTCCCGCAGCTTGTCCCGCGCGTCCCCGAACGCGCCGACGCCGGGCAGGATGATCTTGTCCGCGCCTAAGATTTCTTCCCTGTCGCGGGTCACTTTGTTGTCAATGCCCAGGAAGGACAGGGAATGGCTGAGGGAATACAGGTTGCCCACGCCGTAGTCAATGATGGCGATCAAAGCGAATCACCCCTTATAATACGCCTTTGGACGAGGGCGTTTCCCCCGCCCGCTTCGGGTCGATGGAAACCGCCTGGCGCAGCGCCCGGCCCAGTCCCTTGAACATGGCTTCGATGATGTGGTGGGTGTTGTCTCCCGCCAGCTGGTGAAAATGCAGGCAGGTCTTGGCGTTGCGGGTGAAGGACAGCATGAATTCCTTCACCAGTTCCGTGTCGAAGGTACCCACCTTTTCCGTGGGCAGATTGACCTGGTAGCCCAGGGTATCCCGCCCGCTTAAGTCGATGGCGACGAGCACCAGCGCTTCATCCATGGGCAGCAGGAAATTGCCGTACCGAACGATGCCCTTTTTGTCCCCCAGGGCTTCCAGCAATGCCTGGCCCAGGGCGATGCCGATGTCCTCCACGGAATGGTGGTCGTCCACCCAGGTATCGCCCTTGCAGCGCACGGTCAGGTCAAAGCCGCTGTGAAAGGCGAACAGCTCCAGCATGTGGTTCAAAAAGCCCACGCCGGTGTCGATCTCCGCCTTGCCCCTTCCGTCGATATTCAGCGATAGGCAAATGTCCGTTTCCCTGGTTTTCCGTTCAATGGCTGCCTGTCTCATGATACAATCTCCTTGGTGGCCTGAATCAGCGCTTCCATCTGCGCTTTCGTGCCGATGGTGATGCGGGTGAAATCCCGGATGCGGGGCAGGTCAAAGTAGCGGATCAGGATGTTTTTCTCCCGCAGCTTCTTTTGGTATTCCGCCCCGCTCATGCCGGGGGCAGCGGCAAAGACGAAGTTGGCGCTGCTGTCCAGGACAGTAAAGCCCAATTGTTTTAACTGTTCCACTGTCCAGGCGCGGGTGTCCATGATGGCCTGGCGGCAGGATTCAAAGTATTCCGGCTGTTCCAGCGCCGCCGCCCCCGCCGCCTGGGTGAGGGAGTTGACGTTGTAGGGGTGGAAGGAGAAGCGCACCCGGTTCAGATCGTCGATCAGCGCCGCGTTTCCCATCGCGAAGCCCAAGCGCCCGCCTGCCAGCTGCCGGGACTTGGAGAAGGTGCGCACCACCAGCACGTTGTCAAACTCCGGAATCAAGGCCAGCGCGCTTTCCCCGCCAAAATCCACATATGCTTCGTCCACGATCACTATCTGATCCGGGTTCTTCTCCGCGATTTCCCGCAGGGCGGATAGGGGCAGGGCCTTGCCCGTGGGGGCGTTGGGATTGGCAATCACCACGCAGCGGTCGTTGCCCGCATAGTCCTGAATGCGGATGTTGAAATCCTCGTCCAGGGGGATGATCTTCCTGTCCAGGCCGTACAGGTCAGCCCACACGGGATAGAAGCCGTAGGTAATGTCCGGGAAGGCCAGCCCATGCCCGCCGAACGCCTGGAACGCGAAGGCCAGAATTTCATCGGAACCGTTGCTGACGGTGATCTGGTTTTCCTTCAGACCGTAGGTTTCCGCTAATAACCGGGTCAGCTTTGCAGCAGATAAATCGTTATAAAGCTGCAAGGATTCCGCCGCTTCCGCCACGGCCTCCTTCACCCCCGGCGTGGGGGGAAAGGGGCTTTCATTGGTGTTCAGTTTAATCAGATTCCGCACCTTGGGCTGTTCGCCGGGGACGTAGGCTTTCAGGCTTTGCAGCCGTTCACTCAAAAATCTGCTCATACCGCCGACTCCCCGAACCGGATCGCCACGGAATTGGCGTGGCCGTTCAGCCCTTCCCGCTGGGCGAAGGACACGATGCTGTCCTTGGCGGCTTTCAGCGCGTCCGTGGAATAATACAGGAACTGAGATTTCTTCACGAAGTCGTCCACCGACAGGGGCGAGGAGAACCGCGCTGTGCCGCTGGTGGGCAGGGTGTGGTTAGGCCCGGCCCAGTAGTCGCCCAGGGCTTCCGGCACGTTGCGGCCCAGGAAAACGCTCCCGGCGCTTTCGATGCGGGGCAGGAAGGAGAAGGGCTCGTCCACGCAGATTTCCAGGTGCTCGGGGGCAATGAGGTTGGCGATTTCGATGCCCTGCTCCAGAT
>CADBCX010000077.1 GCA_902793245.1 uncultured Eubacteriales bacterium
AAGCAAGTCTTTTCAGAACGGTATGCTATCCATTTGAATATCGGAAGGTGTCTTTTTTATTCCGTTTTTGACACCAAATCCTCATAAAAGGTATACCCTTTCTTGCCGTTTTTCTTTGTTTCGTACAGCGCCCGGTCCGCGTGTTCGAACAGCTGCTCGGGGTAAGAGGCGTCCTGGCCGTGGGCGATGCCGACGCTGACCGTCACGGGAGGAATTTCCCCTTCCCCGGTGTTCAGGATCTGGTTGACCTTCGCCACCCGGTTCATGATCAATTCTTTCTGCGCGGAATCGGAATGCAGCATCAGCACCACAAACTCGTCGCCGCCGATGCGGCACACATAGTCTTCCGAGCGGAAGCAGTATTTCAGCGTATTGGCAATCTTCTGCAGCACCTTGTCGCCAATCTCATGGCCGTAGGTGTCGTTCACGGATTTGAAGCAGTCGCCGTCAACGAGCAGCATGATGGTTTTCCACAATTCCATCTTGGACATGAGCAGGTTATAGCCCGCGCGGTTGTACACGTCCGTCAGCGGGTCGTGGGTGGCCTTGTAGATTTCCGCCCGCAGCGTCATCTGTTCAGCCGTGTTGTCCCGCACGCTCAGGAAGGAACCGGTGAGATGGCCGTGATCGTCTTTGACCTCATGCTTTTCCACCACGTAGCTCCTCACCTCGTCGCCCTGGCGGATCTCATGCTGCTTCGCTTCGCCGGTCTCGAAGGCGCCGAACAGCTTCCGCAGCCGCACAGTGGCCACTTCGTAATCCTCGTTTTCGATGCCCACCAGGTCGATGCCCGACTGGTTGGCCCAGATGCACTGGTCGAGGCTGTCAAAGAAATACAGCGCTTCGGGCAGCCCGGACGCGATATGCGACAGCATGCTGTCCAGCAGCCGCATGGGACGGTAGTGAAGCGCGAAATAGTACACCATCACGCCAAAGAACCCAAACCCGATCATCGACCGGTCAATGGGCGTGCGGGAAAAAATATAAAACGTTTCCCAGGCGGCGGTCACGATCATGGTGATCAGAATCACGGAATAGCGCTCGGAATTGATGCGCGGTGAATTGACGGTTTTCATGAAGAAAATGCCGATGATGATGGCGAGGATGCCGTAGTCAATGACCCGGTGGACGGTCTGCCCCAGGAGAGGAATCAGGCGGTAATAGGTGTATCCTCCCGCGGCAATCGCTTCCGTTTCAAAGGCATGGCCCCATTTCAGGTTGCACAGCAGCTGGACGGAATCGGCAGCCAGCAGCAGGAGAAACGGGATTTTCAGCATTTTTCGCTTTTTTGAAATCATGCAGTAGGCGTCGGTGAAAAAGATCAGCGCCAGCATCGTGCAGTTCATGCCCAGGAAATAAATATAATACCCCACGGTGGACAGCGTTTTATCCCCCGAAATGATGATGATGGCATTACCGATCACAGGCGGAATCAGCGCGCAAAGCAGCAGCCCCACGGCACGGCCGATGGACTTTGGGGAACGGACGGCCTTCGACGCGCAAATGCCGAACGTGACCACCAACGCTGAAAAGATAATGAAAAAAGCAGCCCTCACTTTCTCGCCTCCACATGATGAAAAACTCTTTCACAGCCCATAAACCGAAGCGCTTCTTCCGATCTTCCGCGCGGAAAATTTTTTACCAGATTTATCATATCACAAATGATACAATTTGACCAGATAAAAATGGCCCGGAAAAACGAAAAAATGACAAAACCCGGGGAGCGGGGAAGCTCCACGGGTTCTGCCAGGGATGTTTATTGCTTTGCGATGGCGATGGTGATGTTTTCCTTGCCTTCGCCCTCCACGGTCACTTCGGTGTCGGGGGCGCTGACTTCGCCGACGGTGGCCAGCGTTTCGCCGCAGATGTAGTCCACCCATTCGGCGGGCAGCGCGCCGCCGGTGATGGAGATGGTGATGCGGTCGGTGATGTTGTAGTTCTGGGCCTTGCGGGCGTCCTGGATGTTGCGCACGATGTCGCGGGCCAGGCCCTCCTGGCGGAGTTCGTCGGTGATGTTCAGGTTCAGGGACACCACCACGCCGCTTTCGCTGACCACGTGCATGCCGGGCTTGGCGTTGTAGGAGATCAGCAGGATGTCCTCGTCAAAGGCCTGCTGCTCGCCGTTCATGTCCAGCACCACCTTGCCGTCCGCCAGAGAGAACTTCCCGGTCTGCACCGCCTTGATGATGGCGGGGCGCTGGGCGGGATACTTCTGGCCGATGACAGGGAAGCAGGGCTTGTAGGAAACCGTGGCGATGTGATCCACGTCGTCCAGAATCTCCAGCTCCTTCACGTTCAGCTCTTCCTTGATGATGTCCGCGAAGGAGGCCACCACCTGGGTCCCCGCCGGGTCGTTCAGGGCGATCTGCATGAGGCTCAAGGGCTGGCGGTTCTTCACCTTCTGCTTTTCGCGGATGGAGCGGGTCAGGCGGATGACGCGCCGCACCAGCTCCACGTCGGCAATCAGCTTGTCGTCGGCGTAGCTTTCCGGGATGGAGGGCCAGTCGGCCAGATGCACGGATTCCTCGCTGGTGAGGATGCGGTACAGCTTTTCGGACAGGATCGGGGCCACCGGCGCGTACAGCTTGATGAGGTTCACCAGCACGTAATACAGCGTATCGTAGGCGGCCTGCTTATCCTCGGTCATTTCGCTGCCCCAGAAGCGGCGGCGGGAACGGCGGATGTACCAGTTCGTCAGGCCGTCCATCAGGCTGACCAGCGGCGTCACGTAGCCGTCCACCTGGTAGGCGTCCATGGATTCCCGGATGGTCTTTTCGGTCTGCTGCAATTTGGCCAAGATCCAGCGGTCCAGCTGGTGGTCGGTCTTAGGCTCTTTCAGAGTGTCGGGATGATAGCCGTCCACGTTGGCGTAGGAGATGAAGAAGTTCGCCGCGTTCCAAAGCGGCGCGACCAATTGCTGGTAAGCGTCCTTCAGGCCGTCGTCGTCAAACTTCAAATCGCCCATCAGCATGGCGTTGCTCTGGTACAGGTACAGGCGGAAAGCGTCGGTGCCGTAGCCGCGCATCAGCTCCATGGGGTCGGTGTAGTTCTTGGAGGACTTGGAGAGCTTCTTGCCGTCCTTGGCCAGCAATGTGCCGTGGACGATGCAGTTCTTGAACGCGGGCCGGCCGAACAGGGCCACGGCCATCACGTGCATGTAATAGAACCAGCAGCGGATCTGGCCGGTGTATTCCACGATGAAGTCGCAGGGGAAGTGGGTCTCGAACCAATCCTTGTTTTCAAAGGGATAATGCTTCTGGGCGTAGGTGACGGAGCCGCTCTCAAACCAGCAGTCCAGCACCTCGGGCACCCGCTTCATGGTGCCGCCGCACTTGCAGGGGAAGGTGACCTGATCCATGTACTGCCGGTGCAGGTCGGTCAGCTCCATGCCGCTGACTTCCTTGATCTCGGCGATGCTGCCCAGCACCCTGCGCTCCTTGCAGCAGTCGCATTCCCAGATGGGGATGGGGGTGCTCCAATAGCGGTTGCGGGAGATGTTCCAGTCCCGGGCGTTTTCCAGCCAGTTGCCGAAGCGGCCGTGCTTGACCGTATCCGGCACCCAGTTGATCTTCTCGTTTTCTTCGATGAGCTGGGGCTTGATCTTTTCGATGTTGAAGTACCAGGCGCTCATGGCCTTGTAAATCAGCGGATTCTTGCAGCGCCAGCAGTGGGGATAGTTATGCACCAGGCTGCCGTCGGCCACGGCCTTGTCGTTGGCGTACAGGAACCGGACAATGATGGGGTTCATCTCGATCACGTTCCGGGTCTTGCTGTCCTCGAAGAAGTCGGTCACTTCCTCGGTGAAGTGGCCCTTGGCGTCCACGGGGTTCACGATGTCGGTGGGGATGTTGTTCTTGCGGCAGGTCCAGTAGTCGTCCTCACCGAAGGCGGGCGCGGTGTGCACGATGCCCACGCCTTCCGCCGCGTCCACGTAGTCCGCCGCGATGATGCGGAACGCACCGTCCTTGCGCATGAAGGCGAAGTAGGGAAGCAAAGGCGTGTACAGCAGGCCCAGCATGTCCTTGCCCTGGACGCGCTTCACGATATTCGGGGTCTCGCCGAACACGTTCTTGAAGTTGGCCAGGGTGTTTTCGCAGGCCACGTAAATCTGCTCGCCCACGTCCACGTAAACATATGTCAGCCCTTCGTTGACGCTCAGCGCCAGGTTGGAGGGCAGCGTCCAGGGGGTAGTGGTCCAGGCCAGGTAAAAGACCGGCTTGCCGTTCAGTTCGGGTTCGCTTTCGCTGCGGAATTTGGCGATGATCCAGCGATCCTGCCGGGGCCGGGTGGAGTCGGATTCGCGGGTGTCGGAAATGGACAGGGAGGTTTCGCAGTGCATGCAGTAGGGCGTGACGCGGTAGCCGGAATAAATCAGGCCCTTGTCGTAGCAGGTCTTGAACGCCCACATGACGCTCTCCATAAACTGGGGCGTCATGGTCTTGTAAGCGTGGTCGTAGTCCACCCAGCGGGCCATTTCCTCGATGTACTCCCGCCAGGCCTCGTTGTTGCTGGACACGATATTGCGACATTCGTTGTTGAACGCGGCCATGCCCACGTGCATGCCCTTATACTGGGGGAAGCGGGCGGCCTCGTCCACCGCGCCCTGCACGGCCCGGTGCCACTTGTCGTTGACCGTGCCTGCCACCTTGGCGGCTTCGTCGGCGGTCTCGATGCTGGTGGATTTTTCGATGATGCTCTTGTCCGCGATGCCCAGCGTCTTTTCAGCCTGGTTCTCGATGGGCAGGCCGTGGCAGTCCCAGCCCCAGACCCGGGGTACGGAATTGCCCCGCATGGTCCAGTACCGGGCGATCATGTCTTTAATAAAGCTCACCAGCACGGTGCCGTGGTGGGGCTTGCCGGTGGGGAAGGGCGGGCCGTCATAAAACACGACCTCGCTGTTTTTCCCTTCCAGGGATTTTTCAAAGGTGTGGTTCTCCTTCCAGAAGGAAAGCACTTCCTTCTGGAGAGCGGATAAATTCAGTTTGCTGTCCAGCTCTTCGTACTTCAATGCAAAAGCCCCCTAATCTTGGTGTGTCCCGCAAATTATACTATATTCAGCGCGTAAAATCAACTATGCCCCAGCCTGTTTTTCATGAGGAAAAGGGGATTGCAGGCTGGAAAAAAACAATATTCAGGAAGAAGGCAGCAGATCCAGCACGGCCATGGCCTGGGCCACGGTATCCACCCCATGGAGGCTGACGCCCTCGGGGGCTTTGACGTGGCGCGCGCTGTCCCGGGGGCAGAGGATGTGGGTGAAGCCCAGCCGCTGGCATTCGCTCACCCGGCGCTCCAATTGCGCGATGGCCCGGACTTCGCCCGCCAGGCCCACTTCGCCCATCACCGCCCAGTCGGCGGGCACGGGCCTGTCCACGTAGGAGGAGGCCACCGCCATGCAGAAGGCCAGATCGGCGGCGGGTTCGTTCAGGGACATGCCCCCCGCCACGTTGATGTAGGCGTCCCGGTTGTACATTTTGAGCCGCGCCCGCTTTTCCATCACGGCCAGCAGCAGCATCACCCGGGAGGAGTCCATGCCGTCCACCGTGCGCCGGGGCGCGGCTAAAAAGGATTGGGTCACCAGCGCCTGAATGTCCACCAGCATGGGACGGCTGCCCTCCATGCCGCAGAACACGCAGGAGCCGCTGGCCCCCTTGGCCCGCTGGGAGAGCAGGGTTTCGGAAGCGTTCTGCACCGCCCGCATACCGGTGCCGGTCATTTCAAAGATGCCCAATTCGTTCACCGAGCCAAAGCGGTTCTTCACCGCCCGCAGCAACCGGTATTCGTGCTGGTGGTCGCCCTCAAAGTACAGCACCACGTCCACCATGTGCTCCAGAACCCGCGGCCCGGCCAGGGAGCCTTCTTTCGTCACGTGGCCCACCAGGAAAATGGCGCAGCCCTCGGTCTTGGCGTAGCGCATGAGCAGCGACGCGCTCTCCCGCACCTGGCTCACGCTGCCCGGCGCGCTGCCCATTTCGGGACGGTACATGGTCTGGATGGAGTCGATCACGCAGAAGTCCGGGGCCACGGCGCGCAGCTTGTCCTCCACCTGATCCATGGCGTTTTCGGTCAGGATGATCATATCGCTGTCCGCCACGCCTAAGCGCTGGGCCCGCAGCTTGATCTGCCTTGCGCTTTCTTCGCCGCTGACATACAGCACCCGCTTGCCGGTCCGGCACAGATGGTGGCACACCTGCAACAGCAGGGTGGACTTGCCGATGCCCGGGTCGCCGCCCACCAGCATCAGGGCCCCTTCCACGATGCCGCCGCCCAGCACTCGGTCCAGTTCGGGAAGCCCGGAGGAAATATACACCTGATTCCCGGTTTCGATTTCTTTCAGCGGCCTGGCGTCGCTGCCCGTGCCGCCCCGCTGCTTGTAGGCTTTGGGCGCGGCCTCCTCCGGCGCGGCCATAATTTCTTCCATGGTGTTCCATGCCCCGCACTCCGGGCATTTGCCCATCCAGCGGGGATTTTCGTAGCCGCAGGCGGTGCATTGGAAGCTGGTCTTTTTCTTCGGCATGGTCGTTTCTCCGTTCTTCTATGGCGTTCAAATGGATTATAGCATATTTTTCCCCCCATCGCCACAGGAACCTTTTGCGGATGATGGCGAAAAAACGGGCATGCATGCTTCCGGAGAAAGCAGGCAGGCATTAATCGTAAATTCTGTTTTTCCCGCGCATTTCCGATTGCGGAAACGGCGTTTTTCATATATAATAGCGATAACGGAATAGAAAGGAGCACGTCGTGAGCAAATCTCATGATCCCCTCTTTGCGGAAGAACGGCGAAAGCATCCGCTCATCGGCTTTTTTCTGTTGTTGATTCTGCTGATTGTGGCCACGCTGACGGTGATCAACGGCATCAACAACAGCCGCGTCGACCTGCTGCGGGAAACGGTGACGGTGCCGAACCTGCCTGCTTCGCTGGAAGGCTTCCGTATCCTGCACATCAGCGACCTGCACGGCCTGTATTTCGGCCAGCATCAGGAGCAATTGAAAGCGGCGCTGGGCGGCGCGCGGTATGATATCGTGTGCGTCACCGGCGATATAACAGGCCCGGACGGCGACATGGGCGCTTTCCTGGAAATGATGAAGCTGTTTAAGGATAAGCCCGTTTATTTCATTCCGGGGGATGAAGACCCTTCTCCCCTGATTGCGACGCCTCACGGAAGCCTGGACGCCCGGGCGGATTATATTCAGCAGGCGGAACAGGCAGGCGCCGTTTATCTGGACGCGCCGGTGAAGATCACCCGGGGCAAGCATACGCTGTGGCTGGCTCCGGAATGGATTTACACCTTGGATTACGAAGCCTCCGAAACCGCCTATCAGAAACGGCTGGCCGAACTGAAAGCGGAGGAAGCGTCTCCCGAGCGAGATGCCGCCATTTCCGCGGTGAACTATCAGATGAACCAGCTGATTCGCATCCGCCAGGCGCGGCGGGAAACCCTGGAAACGGATGTTCATGTGGCGCTGACCCACCATCCCCTGCAAACGGCGGCGCTGCAATCCCTGCAGGAATGGACGGCTTCGGAGAATGACGGCTACATCCGCACCATTTCTCTGGTGCTGGCGGGCCACTATGTGGGCGGGCAATGGCGCTTGCCCGGCATTGGCGCGATCCGCGCGCCGCTGTCCGCCGGCACGGGAAACAACGGCTGGTTCCCGGAGGATCAGAAGATCATGGGCCTGTCCAACGTGATGGGCATTCCCCAGTACATCAGCCCCGGCCTGGGCACCTCCGCCGCCATCGACCTGCCCCCCATCCGCATTTTCAACACCCCCGCCGTCACCGTTATCACGCTGACGGGGAGACTGCTGCGGTAAACGAAAACAGGAACGAGAGTACAGAGTTCAGAGTACAGAGTTCAGATATTCTTGCTCATCAATAGGCGGCTTTCATCTTTTTGTTTGTTATTTAAATCTGTACTCTGCACTCTGCGGATTTTTTATCATTTGTATTGATTAGGCAGAACAACCATGCCACAACAGAAAAAGGATGTGCGATTTACCATGGCGAAAACCGACATTTGGAACCGGGAACTGAGCTGGCTGAATTTCAACAGCCGGGTGCTGGAGGAAGCGGCGAATCCGGACAATCCGCTGCTGGAACGGGGCAAATTCATTTCCATCTGTTCCAGCAACCTGGATGAGTTTTTCATGGTTCGTGTGGGTTCCCTGGTACGCGCCGCCATGGCGGGCGACAAGAAAAAAGACCCCTCCGGCCTGACGCCCAGGGAGCAGCTGGACGCGATTTTTCCCGCTGTGCAGGAGCAGGTGGCCCGGCAGTATGAGCTGTTGAACCAGGAATACCTGCCCGCCCTGGCAGACGCGGGGATTCATTTCCAGCGCATCGACGCCCTGGACAAGGAACAGCGGGAATGGCTGAGCCATTATTTTGACGAAGCGGTACAACCCCTTCTGACGCCCCGCGCCATCGACGACAAGCGCCCCTTCCCGCTGCTGTCTGCCAGGGTGATCCATCTGGCCCTGCTGCTGCCGCCGAATGTGCGGAGCAGCCAGCCGCGCATGGCGCTGCTGCATGTGCCAACCTCCCTGCCCCGGGTGACCATGCTGCCCATGGGCCGGGGCAAGGCCCGGGGCGTGCTGCTGGAGGACGTGATCGCCCATTACGCCCACCGCATGTTCGGAAAGACCCATCCCCTCGCCATCATGCCCTTCCGCATCACCCGCAACACGGACTTCATCTATAACGATTCCGACGCCGATGCCCTCATTACCGAGATGAAAAAGAACCTGAAAAAGCGGAAATGGGGCCGGGTGCTGCGGCTGGAAGTGCCCGTGGGCAGCGACCAGCGGCTGCTGGCCCGCATCAAGAAATACCTGGATGTGGCGGAGGAGGGCGTGTTCAACCTGCCCGGGCCCTTGAACCTGGACTATTTCATGAAGCAGATTTCCTCCCTGCCGAACTTTGACAGCCTGCGCTTCCCGTCCTTCACCCCGCGCATCGACGAGCGCTTCCGCCAGGAGGGCTCCATTTTCCGGGTCATCCGGGGCGGCGATATTCTGCTCAATCACCCTTACGACAGCTTCGATCCCGTGGTGCGCTTCATCTGCGAAGCGGCGGACGACCCCAACGTGATGGCCATCAAGCAGACCTTGTACCGGGTCAGCGGCAAGTCGCCCATTGTGGCGGCGCTGATTCGCGCCGGGCAGCAGGGCAAGCAGGTGACGGTGCTGGTGGAGGTTCGCGCCCGCTTCGACGAGGAGAACAACATCAACTGGTGCCTGGCCCTGGAAAAGGCGGGCTGCCATGTGTTCTACGGCGTGCCCAAGCTCAAGACCCACAGCAAGATCACCCTGGTGGTGCGCAAGGAGCCCGACGGCCTGCGCCGCTACGTGCACCTGGCCACCGGCAACTACAACGACGTGACCGCGAAGCTCTACACCGACATGGGCCTCATGACCTGCGACGACATCATCGGCCGGGACGCGGGCAACTTCTTCAACATGGTCACGGGCTACGGCGAAACGGTGGAAATGGAAAAGCTGGTCGCCGCGCCCACGTACCTGCGCAAGCAGATCAAGACGCTCATCAAGCGGGAAATCGACCATGCCGAAGCCGGCCTGCCCGCCAGCATCACCGCCAAGATCAACGCGCTGGTGGACCCCAAGATCATTAAACTCCTCTACAAAGCCGCCGACGCGGGCGTGGAAATCGACCTGATCGTGCGCGGCATCTGCTGCCTCAAAACCGGCGGGCGGGACAACCTGCGGGTGCGCTCCATCGTGGGCCGCCTGCTGGAGCACACGCGGGCTTTCGTGTTCGAGAACGGCGGGGAAAAGGAAGTCTACCTCTCCTCCGCCGACTGGATGCCCCGGAACCTGGACAAGCGCGTGGAATTGATGTTCTCCATTGAGGACCCCGCCCTGCAAAACCGCATCATCGCCTCTTTGCAGGACGAGCTGAACGACAACATGAAAGCCTGGGAGCTGAAAAAAAGCGGCAAATACAAGCGCGTCAAGCGGGAGGAACCCCTCCTCAACTCCCAGGAGGCCCGCATCCTCGGCCCCGCCGAAATCGCCGCGCCGGTGGAGTAACGTATGTATATTCCTGGGGGGAACCTCTCTTTGGAGGCCAAAGAGAGGTTCCCCCCAGACCCCCTTCCGAGAAAGCCATAAAGGATGCTCAATGATGACTATACATCGTACCCGAGATAAAACTCCGCTTTACCTGATCGGAGCCATGTGCCTGCTGTGGGCGCTGCTGCACACGATTCTGGGCAGCAGCTTTTTCGGCCCGACGCCGTACAACACCTACACCCGCCAAGCCCTGGCCTGGCGGCAGGGTTTGCTGCACCTGCCGGAGGACGTGCCCCACCTGGAGTTGGCGATTTATGAGGGCGAATATTATGTATCCTTCCCGCCGCTGCCCTCGGTGGTGCTGCTGCCGCTGACGTATCTGTTCGGCATCAACACGCCGGACGCCCTGCTGGTGAAGCTGTACGCCCTGGGCGCGTGCGTGCTGATGTATTACGCGCTCAAGCGGGCGGGCTACGCCCGGATTCCCGCGGCGGCGCTGGCGTTTCTGATTTGTTTTTCCTCGTCGCTGCTGCCGCTGACCCTGAACGGGGCGGTGTGGTACCACGCCCAGGTGCTGGCCTTTTTCCTGACCATGGCGGCGGTGTGCCTGCTGACGATGGATTTTCCCACCCTCGCGCTGCTGTGCTACGCCCTGTCCGTGGCCTGCCGTCCGTTCAATGCGCTGTACGGCCTGCCGCTGTTCTTCACCTGGTTCAGCCTGTCCCGGCGGGCGGGCATTTCCTGGAAAAACACATTCAGGCCGCTCGTCCCCGGCGTGTGTCTGGGCTTGCTCGTGGCTTTCGGCATTGGCCTGTACAATTACGCCCGATTCGGGAACCCGCTGGAATTCGGCCACAACTACCTGCCGGAGTTTTCCTTCCAGGGCGGCATCCAGTTTTCCATTAACCATGTGGGGAATCATCTGAAAACCTTCCTTTGGGGTACGCCTGTTTACTGGGAGAACGGCGCGATGAAGGTGCGGCAGTTCGGCTATTCCATGCTGCTGGCCTGCCCGACGCTTTCGCTGATGCTGGTTCAGGCGGGGATCGACCTGGTGAAAAAACAGGCGCGAATCGAAAAAGCCGTGGTGCTGTTCACCTGCCTGCTGCACGCTTTCTTCCTCCTGTTCCACCGCACCTTCGGCGGCTTCCAGCTGGGTGCGCGGTACGCCGTGGATCTGATTCCCTACACCTTCCTCTTCCTGCTCCTGACCCCGGAAAAGAAGCGCGTGCACTGGGCGGAGTGGGCCTTCCTGGGCGCCTGCTTCCTCTTTACCTTCTGGGCCACCACTCTGGTGCACATTTGATACCTTTCTTCTTCTAAAATCTTAACAATCTTGTTGTGAAGGGTAACGAAACAGGGGCCTGTGCGGCCCCTAACCCCTGCACCAGGGGGATGATCCCCCTGGACCCGCATTTGGCGATATTATACCGTTGGAATAAACCGACAATCTCCGCCTGCCGCGCAGGGGATTACGAAAGCTTGAGGGCTTCTGGCCCAAGAAAGCGAGGGAAAAGCGCTGGGGAAAG
>CADBCX010000078.1 GCA_902793245.1 uncultured Eubacteriales bacterium
GAATACCGCCGCTGCCTGGAACAGGCGAAACGCCTCTGCCGTAAATTCCAGGACGACCCCAAAAAAATCGCCCAATCGCTGACGCGAAAGGGCTATGGATGGAGCATGGCGAGAAAGGCGGCGGAGGAAGCAGTTCACGAATAATTACACCAGCAGCGTCATCACCGGGATGGTGAGGAAACACAGCAGGGTGCTGACCAGCACGCAGTTGGCGGACAGGTCCATTTCGCTGTGGTGCATTTCGGCCAGGTTCAGGATGATGGAGGCGCAGGGCGTGGCGGAGAGAACAACCACGCTGGCTTTGAACGCCATGGGCAGCGGCAGAAAGCACACCGCCGCGAAGCAGAACAGCGGGAACGCCACCAGCTTCGCCAGGCTGATGGCGTAAACGAAGGGCTGGGAAAACAGCTTTTTCACCGGCGTCTGGGCCAGGCGGATGCCCAGGATGATCATGCAGAAGGGCGTGGACATGTTGCCCAGCAATTGCAGGCTGTTCAGCAGCATGTCGGGCAGCGCGCGCCGGGCGGAGAGCATGAACAGCGGCATGGCGATGTAAAAGCCGATCATGGTGGGGTTCACCAGGGCGGACCTGACGCTCATGTACTTTTTCTCTTTCGTCAGGCAGAACACGCCCATGGTGAACACCAGGATATTCATGGTGACGCAGTAGATCGCCGAGTAGCAGGCGGCCTCGGGGTGCGCGGGCAGCAGCGCCCGGATGACCGG
Source organism: uncultured Eubacteriales bacterium (assembly GCA_902793245.1). GTDB lineage: Bacteria > Bacillota > Clostridia > Christensenellales > Aristaeellaceae > RUG563. The sequence continues at coordinate 727 of CADBCX010000078.1, forward strand.
CAGGCCGAAGAAGCCCACGTTGCCCAGGGTGGAGCCGATGTTGAGGATGCGGAAACGGGCGTCCTCCTGCTTTGACCGGAACAGGAAATACAGCAGCGCCATGAACGCGCTTTGCAAAACGAGCGTGACCACAAAAAACAGCGCCATGCCCCGCAGCGTTTCCCAGGAAAAATCAATGCTGATAAACGCGGAAATATGCAGGCAGGGGCCGCACACATAGATCAGGACGGCGGAAAGCGTCGGCAAGTGCTGGGCCGACGTTTTTTTCCCTTTGCTGAGCAGGTAGCCCGGCATGATGTACAGCAGCGTCAGCGCTACCTGGCCCAGGGCGATTTGGAAACTCATGTGCGATCTCGCTTTCGTGAAATGCGGACGGGGAACGGGCGGTTAATCCTTCGTCCCGGTTCCCTCTTTCTTAACAACCGGTTTCGGCGTTTCGGTGGGTTTGGGGGTCTTGGAGGGCTTGGGGGCCTTTTCCGTTTTCACGGCGTTCCCGGAAAACACCAATTCCTGGAGCGCGGGATCCGCGACGCCGGTTTCTTCCAGCCCGTTGTACCGCTGCAGTTTTTTTACCCGTTCCACCGTGACGCTGTTGTATTCGTCGGAAACGTTTTTGTCGTTAAAGTATCCCAGCCAGTACATCGCGATTTTAAACCGCTGCACATCCTTGCCGCTCATGCCTTTTTTCAGCGTGCGGTAGCTCGGGACGTTCTCCGGCGCGGGAGTGGAGTTGGCTGTGGCGTTTGATTTGGGGGCGGCTGTTGGCTTGGGCGTGGCCGTTGGCTTCGGGGAGGCGGTCGGCTTGGAGGTGGGCTGTGGGGCAAGCTCCATCCAGAGCCATTCCAGCACATCGGCGTCCTTGAACACATGGTGGGGCATGCGGCTGTGGGTGGAGTCGAATTCTACCGTTTCCGTGGGATAGCCCGCTTCTTCCACGGCTTCCGCGAAAGCCAGCGCGGATTTGGGCGGCATATTCGTGTCCTTCGTTCCCACAAAGGTGCGCAGTTCGCAATGGGCGAACGCCTCGGGGGTCACATCTTCGTTCACCCGGCCCGACACCGCGACGGCGCGGCAGAACCGTTCGGGATACAGATTCACCAGATCATAGACCCCGATGCCGCCCATGCTGAACCCGGCCAGGGCGATGCGGTACTCATCGACTTTATATTCTTCAACTGTGCGGTCGATCATCTTCATCAGCGCGTTTTCGATGCTGATCCACTGGCCGAAGTAGGGCGGCATCTGGGGAATCAGCAGGATCGGTTCACGGCACAGCACCACGCCGTCTTTTAAAAACTGCGGCAGGCTGGTCAGCAGCGCGCCCTCGCCGCGTTCCCCGGAGCCGTGCAGGTACACCACCAGCGGCATGCCCGGCTCCGCTTCGGGCGGCACATACAGCCAATAGGTGATCAGCTGATCCTGATTATCGTCCCGGGCGCCGTGCTTGATGAAATGCACAGCGTTCTTCGCCAAACCCGCTTCCGGGGCGGGAAATAACAGCAGAATGGCGAGGAAAAGGACAAATACTTTTTTGACTGGTATCATAAAATGCCTCTTTAAAAACCAGGACTGCCCATTCCAAGCGGAATGACGGACAGCCCTGAATTTCGTTAGGGGGAGGAACCGGGATTGGACGCCTCGCTGGCCTGTTATCCCAAATCCACAATAATGGGCAGAATCATGGGATTTCGTTTGATCTTTTCATAAATGTAGCGGTGCAGCTCATCCTTGATGCGGTTCTTGATGCTGGGCCAGTCGCTGCCCTCGATGCGGCCGTAGCTGGCGATGATGCCGCGAACCACCTCGCGGGTGCATTCGATGATGTCCTCGTTCTCGCGCACGTACACAAAGCCGCGGGAGATCACGTCCGGCCCGGACACCAGCACGCCGTTGGTGCGGTCGAAGGCCATGGCTACGATGATCAGGCCGTCCTGGGACAGGTGTTTGCGGTCCCGCAGCACCACGTTGCCCACGTCGCCGATGCCCAGGCCGTCCACCAGCACTTCGCCCGTGGGCACGGTGCCTGCGATGGCCAGGCTGTCCTGGCTCATTTCGATCACCTGGCCCGCGGCGGGCAGCACGATGTTCTGCCGGTCCATGCCCATGGATTCAGCCAGCTCCGCGTGCTGCCAGAGCATGCGGTATTCGCCGTGGATGGGGATGAAATACTTGGGCTTTACCAGCGCGTGCATCAGCTTGATTTCTTCCTGGCAGGCGTGGCCGGACACGTGCACCTCGGCCATGGCTTCATAGATCACTTCCGCGCCGCAGCGGTAAAGCTGGTTGATGACGCGGGAGACGAACTTTTCATTGCCGGGGATGGGGGTCGCGGAGATGATCACCTTGTCGCTGGGCTTGATTTGCAGCTTGCGGTGCTCGGAGAAGGCCATGCGGGTCAGGCCGCTCATGGGTTCGCCCTGGCTGCCGGTGGTGAGGATGAGCAGCTCGTCGTCCCGGTAGCTGTCCAGGTCGTCCACTTCCAGGTAATAGCCGTCGGGAATCACCAGCTCGCCCAGCTGCATGGCCACCCGGGTGACGGACACCATGCTGCGGCCTACGAAGCAAACCTTCCTGCCGAAGCGGATGCCGCTGTCGATCACCTGCTGGAGGCGGTTGATGTTGCTGGCGAACATGGCCACGATCACGCGGCCCTGGGCGTTGCGGAACTGGTTGACGAAGGTTTCGCCGATCTTGCGTTCGCTCATGGTGGAGCCGGGGCGCTCGATGTTGGTGCTTTCGCAGAGCAATGCCAGCACCCCCGCGTCCCCCGCCATAGCCAGGGAGCTCAGGTCGGTGATTTCCCCGTCCACGGGGGTAAAGTCGATCTTGAAGTCGCCGGAGTGGACGATCACGCCCGCGGGGCAGGAAATGATCAAGGCACAGGCGCCGGGAATGGAGTGGCTCACCTTGATGAACTTTACCGTGAACGCCCCGATTTTCACTTCGTCCCGGGGGACGATGGCGTTCATCTGGATGCCGTTCACCCGGTGCTCCCTAAGCTTCAGGTCGATGAGGGCCAAGGTCAGCCGCGTGCCCCAGATGGGAGCGGGCACCTGCTGGAGGATGTAGGGCGTGGCGCCGATGTGGTCCTCGTGGCCGTGGGTGAACACGTAGCCGCGCACCCGATCCTTGTTGGCGACCAGGTAGGAAGCGTCGGGAATCACCAGGTCGATGCCCAGCATGTCCTCCTTGGGGAAGATGGAGCCGCAGTCCACCACCAGAATATCATCTTCATATTCGATCACGTATAAGTTCTTGCCGATTTCATCCACCCCGCCCAGCGGGATTACGCGCACTTTTGGATATTGGGCCATAAAAACCTCCTTTATCATGCTATGCCGATTGAAAAACGAACGCCTGGCATATTGTTTTTTTCTTTGAATGGATCGTCAAACTGCCTTGAACGGAAGAGTCCCGACACCATCAGAACAATTCTGTAACTATTATATCACAAACTCTTCAAAATTACCAGAGAGATTAATCAACAAAATCACGGCCTGATTCTGTGATAATCTGATTAAATTGTATGAAATGCGGCTGAAAAATGACCTTTTTTTCAAAAACGCAGTCAAAAAGCTTCATTGCCAATTGCCGCGGATTCTGCTATAATAGGCGCAGACGGAGGAGGGGATTCCCTTGCATGAAAGAATCCGACAGGTACGGAAGTTTTACGGGCTGACGCTGGAGAGGTTCGGCGAAAAGATCGGCCTGAAAAAAAGCGTGCTCAGCCGCATCGAGAACGGCTACAGCGCGCCTCAGGAACAAACGCTGCGGCTCATCTGCCGGGTGTTTAACGTTTCCTACGCCTGGCTGAAGGACGGCGTGGGGGAGATGCTCGGCGAAACCGACGAGGACGACGCCGTGAACCGCCTCATGCTGGGCCAGGACGAGTTTCCCAAGCAGGTATTCCGCGCCCTCGCCGCCATGCCGCCCGAAGGCTGGGACGCGCTCAGAAAGCTGATTGATGTGATTCGGGAGCCGGGGATCAGGGAATAAAAAGAGCCGAGAGTACAGAGTTCAGATTATCATGCGTGCGCGATTCAGCTTTCTGTCATTGGACGATCATTTATTATATCTGTACTCTGTACTCTGAACTCTGTACTCTCACCCAATCCCTATTCCCTCATGCCTATTGCCTAATCCCTCTCATTCCCTTCCTTTTCCTCGCCCTGTTCAATGCCCTCGGCTTCCGCTAAAATGCGCAGATAGGCCAGGGCCTTTTTTTGTGCCCATTCCGAGTGAAGCTGGGCGCAGTAATAAGAAACCATTTCCTGAAACCTGTTCATTTTCCCCTCTCCTGATTGGTTCAGCCGGAATCGGCGGAATTAAAAAGAGAACAAATGTTCTTATATGTTCGGGTCAATTATAGGTGCTCCGTCCGGATTTGTAAAGGGATAAAGGAAAAACGGATGGAAGATCGTGGAAGAAACAATCAATTCTGTCGGATGGCTGCCATTTTGATCTCCTGCCGATTGATGTATCGTAAAACCTGATTTTTTACAGTTTTCTGTCGCTGAAGGCGAACGCGTGTTTCTGTTATTCCCCATGGTGAATGCGGAAAAAGAGCAAATAATGTCTCCTAAAATCGTCCAATGCTGTCGAAATTCGACTATTTTTCAAAAAAATAATTCTTATAATAACTGTTTTGTTGCATATAAAATTCTTTTTGCTACAATAATCTTGATCTTGTCAGGAATTAGCGGGAAACTTGGAGGAAGCAAAAAAAGAAAGGATGAGAGGGAAAACGATGGACAGCATTCGATTGGCGATTGTGGAGGACAATGACGACCTGCGTGGGTTTATGGCCCAATATTTCGATAAGCAGCAGGATATCACGGTGGTGGGGGAAGCGGCGAACGGGCTGAACGCGCTGAAGCTGGTGCAGGAGACCCAGGCCGACGTGATGCTGCTGGACATGATCATGCCGGGGCTGGACGGCTTCGGTGTGCTGGCCCAGATGCAGGGCATGGAACCGGAGAAAAAGCCGGATGTGATCGCCGTAACCGCCCTGGCGCGGGATGATTTCATCCGCCGGGCGGTGGAACTGGGCGTGCAGTATTACATGATCAAACCGGTTGAATTGCAGATCCTGCTGGAACGCATCCGCGACGTAGCGCGGCAGCGCCGGAATGAGCCGCTGGAGAGCCGGGCCGTGCCGCCGAACACGCTGAGCCTGGATGACAAAATTTCCAACCTGTTCCTTGGCATGGGCATCCCGGCGCATATCAAGGGCTACCAATACCTGCGCGAAGGAATCAAGCTGGTGATTGCCCAGCCCGGCATGATTGGAGGCATCACCAAGGAATTGTATCCCGCGATTGCCCACCGGTTCGGCACAAGCTCCAGCAAGGTGGAGCGCGCCATCCGCCACGCCATCGAGGTGGCCTGGAGCCGCGGACGGATTGACACGCTGAATAAGGCTTTCGGCTGCGACGTGGCCCAGCCCAACGATAAGCCCACCAACGGGGAGCTGATCGCTCTCATTGCCGATAAGCTCAGGATGGATCATACCGCGTAAGCGGGGAAGAAGTTTAGGGAACCAACCCCAAAAGCCTTCCCCTTGAGGGGAAGGCTTTTGGACTCACCCGGCGTTGACTGCGTCGGCGCTGATGAGCGTCAGTTTGACCGTGCTGCTGCCGGTGATACTGCCGCTGAGGGTGACGGAACCGCTGCCGGTGGTCACGGTCAGGTCGTCGGTGAAAGCTGTGGGCGTGCCGAGTTCATAGGCCGCGACTACCATATTGGCTGTCGCTCCAGCCACGTTTTTGGTCACCGGCAGGCTGCTCACCGTGCCAAAGTCCACCGTAACGGCATCCGCCGGACTGTTCCATTCTATGTCGTAGTTGGAGCCGGAACGTTTGCGCAGGATTTGGCCCGCGCTGCCGCCCGTCGGCATACCGTAGCCCGTCGCTCCGCGAAGGCTGGTGGTGGTAAAGGAAGTGCCGTCGGTAAATTCCAGGGTCAGGGAATCATCCGCATTCATCCGGGCGCTTTCAATGCCGTTCCCGCCGCTCTGCTGTTCCATCTGGGCAATCTTTTGCTGGGCGTCGCTGTCCCGAATGGGAATGCTGACGCCATTCAGTTTTACGTTGTCAATGTATTCGGACATGTTATTTTCCTCCCGCTATATACTGCGGGTGCGCACCACGGGAAAAGAATAACCCAAAACCGGAAGCGGCAAGAGCCCCTCACCAAATTCCGCATCCTTTGACAAACGGCGGCTGTCATGATATAATTTGTAAAAATGACCGCCGGGAGAAGGTGTATAGATGATACGAGTGGAGATTCTGGCGCAGACCCGGTCCGCTTTGCGGCCTTTTGTAATGCTGCCTTTTTCCTTATACAAGGACGACCCCAACTGGGTGGCCCCGCTGATCAGAGAACAGCTGCGTTCCCTTTGCCGCCCGTCGGACGGGCCGCGGCGCTTTTTTCTGGTGTATGACGGGGAGAAGCCGGTTGCCCGCGTGATGGCGGGCATCAACGAGCGGCTCAACGAACGGCTGAACCGGAAGTATGGCTATATCGGCCTGTTTGAATCCGCCCAGCGCCCGGACTATGCCCGCACCGCCCTGGACGCCGCCTGCGCGTATCTGCGGGAAGAAGGCATGGAAAAGGCCATCGGCCCCGCCACCGTGGGCATGGACGAATTCAGCAAAGGCCTGCTGGTGCAGGGCTTCGACGGCCCGCCGGTGCTGTTCAACCCTTACAATCCCTCCTACTACGCCGATTATTTTGAGAAGTGCGGCTTTACCAAGCACCGGGATTTCCTGGCTTACTTCATGCGGATGGACGAGTTCGACGCCCATGCCATGGAGGAAATCGTGCCCCGGGCGAAGAAGCGCTTCGGCTTCCGGGTGGAGCACGTGCAGCTCACCAAGGAAAACCAGGAACGGGTGCTGCGCAACGTGGCGCGCATCCTGCGGGAATCCTTCCCGCCGGAATGGGAATGGAACGTGCCGGTTTACGGCGACCTGGTGCGCCAGTCCAGGCGCATCCGCCGCTTCTACCGCCCGGAAACCGCGGTGATGGCCTACGCGGGCACGCGGCCCATCGGCCTGGTGTTCGCCGTGCCGGATTACAACCAGGTGCTCAAAAAAATGAAGGGCCGCATTCTGCCCTTCGGGTGGCTCAAATACCTGCTGGGGAAAAGCAAAATCCACGGCGCCCGGTGCAGCATGCAGTTCGTGGTGCCGGAGTACCAGCACAAGGGCGTCAGCACCGCCATGCTGTACGAAGCCTACCTGGGCGGAAAGCAGCTGGGCATCCAGTGGGCGGAGGGCTCCACCGTGGACGAAACCAGCATCCCTTCCATCGCCAACACGGAAAAGCTGGCTTCCCACCTGTATCGGGTCTACCGCCAGTATGAAAAGGCGCTGTGACAGAAAAAACCGCAGGAAGCCGTATCCTGCGGTAAGAGGTTTTTATTCCGCGTCCTCGTCCAGAGCTTCCACCAGGAAGCTGACGGGGCGGAAGCCGTCGTTGCAGGAAAGCATGGCGGCTTTTTTGTTTTTCATCCAGCCGTCGTAGAAGTTTTCGGCCCCGTGGCTCAGGGCCAGCACGAAGGGCGAAAGGGTGTCCCAGGCGCTGGGGCAGAAGCCCGCGGGTCTTTCCCAGCCGTTGGCGGTGAAGGCCATCCCTTCCCGCATGGAGCAGGCGTGCTCGATGGGGTTTTCGTACTGCGCCATCAAATCCCTGTATTCGGCCACGCGCATGACCGTGATTCTGACTTTTTTCATTTCTTTTGTTTCTCCATTCCCGCCAGCCGCAGGATTTCGCCCCGCAGGTAATCGCACAGCCGTTCCTTTTCCTCGTTCACGGGAGCGTCGGCGTCATAGCGGGTCGGCACGCCGAAGGTAATCAGCCGCTTTTTCTTGTCGGTGTACATCGGCACGAAGAGAGGGCACTTGCCCGTTTTATTGGCATACATTTGGCCGATCATGGTAAAGCCCGTGAAAAACTCGCTGACGCCTTCCTTCACGTAGCGCCCGTCGGCGGAGGTGGCGGCGTTTTCCGGAAACACCAGGATGTTGTCGCCCGCCTGCATGGCGGTGATGGTTTCGCGGAAGGACTGCATCAGCTTCCGGGGGTTGTCGTGGAACACCGCGATGCAGCCTTCGGATCTGAGCAGCCAGGTCAGGAACGGCGCGCCCACGTGCTCCATCAGTCCTTGCAGCAGCTTGCGCTTTCCGCCCTGGATGTCCTGGAAGGTGCCGTTCATGGTGCGGTCGATCACGGCGTTCCGGTCCAGCATTTCATAGGCTGACCAGGCCCGGAAAGGGAACGGGGAAAACAGCGTGCAGACCACCGGCCCCAAAATCTCCCCGTGATTGCACACGAACACGCAGGGAATGTCCTTGTCCAGCTGAACGCTTTCCGCGCCCTTGACCCGCTGGAAGAAGAAGGGGCGCAGCACGCATTCCACCGCCCGGATACCGTAGTTCTTGACGCTTCTTTGAATGACCACCGGCTCCAGCTGGTCGCGCAGGGGCTTGTTTTCAACGCCCTCTTTCTGAAGCTCCGCGTACCGGCGCAGCTTTTGCAGGTGCAGGTTTCGCAGCGGAAAGAGGACGAACAATACGATGACCGCGCAAAGCAGGCCCAGGGCAGGCAGCGTCAGGAAGGGAGCGAAGGAAATCCACAGGTCAGAGGAAGCGCCGCGGGTGAAAACACAGATCAGCGTCAGCCCCGCCAGGGCAGCCGCCTGTTCCGCCAAGAAGGAAAGCCGAATGCCCCGTTCCAGCGCCGCATCCACAGCTTCGCCGGGTTCATGCCCCAGGGCAAACGCTGCCGCCCGGCGCATGTCCGGGAGCAAACCCGCCAGCACCCGGAGGCAGATTGTCTGCCCAATGGAGCACAGCGCCAGCGCCGCGAAGCCGCCAAAGTACGAGGAGCTTCCTAAAAAGCGCAGGAACAGCAGCAGCCCGCACAGCCAGGCCGCCAGGCCCAGCGGGAGCAGTTTGTTGGGGTCGGCTTCTACAGCCTTCGGCCGGTTCAGGAAAAGCCCGGCCGCGGCGGATACCGCGTACATGCACAGCAGCGAAAGCAGCATTTGCATGGCGGGCGATTTGGCCCCCAAAGCGATGCAGGCGCAGATCATGAGGAGGGCAGCCCAGGAAGCCGCCGCGGCGGTCAGAACCATCCAGCGGTAGATTTTCAGGGAATGCACGCCCCGCAGGGCTTCCAGATCCGCCCTGTCCGCCCGGCGCGGGGGAAGGCATTCCAGGAGGCCGCAGGCGGCATATCCAGCCAGCAGCACCCAAACGTCAGACCGGGAAAGCGGGCAGGAGAACAGCAGCAGCCCGCCGAGCAGCAGAAACAGCGCCTGCGTGATAATCACGCCGGGCAGTTTTTGACGCCGGGAAGAACGCAGAATCCCATCCGTCAGGGCGAACCGGGCCGCGGCGCACAGCGCGATGCCCGCCGTCTGCCAGAACGCGGCGCTCTTCCATTCGGCGGTATACGCCATGGTGAGCGCCAGACCCACCACCGCCACGGCCAGCGCCGCGCCAATCCATTGAACGGCTTTGCGGGCGGCGCTGCCAGGTTTCCGGAGAAAGGCAAACAACAGCGCTCCTTCAAACGCCAGATACAGCGCCCCGCCGGTCATGGGCCGGGACAGGATGGCGCCTGAAACCAGCAAACAAAAAGAAAAAGATAAGCAAGAAGTTAAAAAGATATTGATCCCCATGAAGCTGCTCCCAGCGTTTTTTTCCGGCGCTTTGCTCTGCATCCGGGCAGCCTCCTCTCGTACATTCATGCGTGCTGTCATTTCCCGCCGAAACGGGCTTTTTTATTGTAACGCGGATTGCCCGAATCCGCAAGAGATGATTGTGGTTTCTCGTTACATTTTGGTTACTTGTTTTCCTGCTTGGGTATTTCTGGGGGAACCGCTCTTTGGCGTCCAAAGAGCGGTTCCCCCAGACCCCTTCCGAGAAAGACGATAAAAAGCACATTTTCCGGCAAGGATTCAGGTTATGCAAAATCCTATATTTTTGCTTTCTTGGAAGGGGGTCTGGGGAAGACTTCTTTGGGGCCGAAGCGCCCGGAAAACCTGCCCTTTGGCATATTTACAGCAGAGGCCGGGCCGGAAAGGAAAAAAATGGTTTCCCCCAGCGTTCCCTGAATCGTAACTACTTGCGGTTTTGCTCCAATTGCAGCAGGTAACGTTTTCTTTCTACGCCCCCTGCGTAACCGGTCAGGCTGCCGTCCGCGCCGATCACCCGATGGCAGGGAACGATAATGGAAACGGGGTTGCGCCCCACCGCACCGCCCACGGCCTGGGCGGACATGCGCGGCTTGCCCATCTTTCGCGCCACGGCATCGGCGATTTCGCCATACGTGACAGTGCCGCCATAGGGGATGGCAAGCAGAAACTCCCATACCATCCGCTGAAAGGCGGTGCCCCGAAGCAGCAGCGGCGGCAGAAAGTCCGGCGCGCTCCCGCTGAAATACAGGTTCAGCCAGCGTTCGGCCTCGCTGAAAACGGGCAGATGCCGGATCGCATGGTTCGCAGTCAACTGGGTCGGAAAGAATTTCTGGCCGTCAAACCACAGCCCGGTCAGCGCTTCGCCGTCGCCGGCCAGGGTGATCCCGCCCAGAGGGGAAGAAACGCGCCAAAGAGCATCCATACCGGCTTCACCGTCCATCTGGAATAATATATCCACTATATCATAAATGCTCGCAAAAGAGAAGAAAACACAGGAAATGTACTGCTACTTACGGCAGCGCTTCCAGAAACGCGGCCTTGATTTCGTCCAGGCGGTCGTAGTCCATGGCGTCGATGTAAAAGCGCTCCAGCGCGTCGTGGCGGGCCTTGGCCTGGGCCAGCGCTTCCACCGCCTGGTTGCGCATCAGGTCAAAGGCCGCCCGGTCAAAGGCCAGCCGGGACGCCTCCCGCCGCAGTGTTTCGGGGTCGAAAGCGGGCGTGAAGGTCATGGCGTTCGGGATGACAGCGGTAATGAACGTCGCTCCGCCCACGGTCACATGGGCAAGCTTTTCCGCCTCCAGCGGGTCATGGAAGGCCGTCCGGCCCGCGTCCCGCCGGGCCGCGGCTTCCCAGACCGGACGCAGCAGGCAGTCCGCGTCAAAGCCCCAGGGCGCGTCCAGGCAGAATACCGTACCCGTCAGCACCGCGTCCCATTGCTGCAGCACGCCCTTCCAGGTGATTGCCTGGGCAAAGGCATGCGTTTCTTCGCCCGCTTCCGCGCTGGGCAGCAGCGATACCCATTGGCGCTCCAGCATCCGCAGCTGCCGCAGGGGCAGCGCGCCGGCGTATACCGCCGCCGCGTCCTCCCGCAGCGCTTTCGCCGCCCGCAGATATCGGTATGCCTGGGCGTAGCAGGCGGATATTTCTTCATTCAGGGAGGTGATTTCCTCCGCCTGTCCGGAGAGCGCCTCTTCATCCAGGCATACCCCCAGATTCAGAATGCCGTCTTTTGCCCCCGGCGCGATGGGATCGACGATGTGCGGCGCGGTGCCGTCCAGCACCAGGAAGCCCGCTTCGGGCACCAGTACCGCGTCCAGGCTGTCCGGGTCGCCCGAGCAGTGGTAATAGCCCACGGCCAGACCGCGCTTTTCATACTGCTTCCCCACCTTCGCCATCAGCGTGCTTTTGCCCACGCCGGGCCCGCCTTTTAAAATCACCGTGCGCTTTGCCTGCTTCCGCAGGTCCTCAAAAAATCCCACGAACCCCGCCGCCGTGTTTCCACCTGGGAATAAATGCCAAGTCTTCGCCATCGCTGCGCCCCCTTTATGTTGCTGTCGCTCTACCGTATGCGGATGAGCAGGGAGTTATGAACTGCCGGCGAAGAGAGAAAAACAGAGCAAGCGGAGAAACTCCTCGTTCCCAAATTCCCCTCTCTTGCTAAATCCCGTTAAATCCGTTATAATACTGTTATAAAAAGCGGGAAGGGGGGAGCGTGATGGCGGGGGAAAATGAGGAACAGATCGAGGCTGTGATCGAGGATACCATTTTCCGCAACGATGAAAACGGCTATTCCGTGGTGGAAGCCCGCATGGGCCGGGACAAAATCACCGTCGTGGGCACGCTGCCCGCCCTGGCCGCGGGGGAACAGGTGGCGCTCACAGGAGGCTGGGTGGAGCATCCGCAGTATGGAAAGCAATGGAAAGCCGTATCCTGCGAAGTGCGCAAGCCCACCACACTGCTGGGCATCGAGCGCTATCTCGCCTCCGGGCTCATCCATGGCGTTGGCCCCTCCACAGCCAGGCTGCTGGTGCAGGAGTTTGGCAAGAACACCCTGGACGTTCTCTCGGAGGCCCCCGAGCGCCTGACCGAAGTGCCCGGTATCGGCAAGAAGCGCGCCCAGCAAATCGCCAAATCCTTCCTGGAACAGTACGGCGCCCGGGAAGCCATGATTTTTTTGCAGTCCTATGGGGTATCGCCCAGCCTGGCTGTGAAGATCAGCAAGCGCTACGGCGCCAGCGCCCAGCAGAAGATCCGGGAAAACCCCTACCGGCTGATCGACGACATCGAGGGCGTGGGCTTCCTGACCGCCGACCGCATTGCCCTGTCCCTGGGTATTCCCCAGGACAGCGACTGCCGCCTGAAAGCGGGCAT
>CADBCX010000079.1:0-3163 GCA_902793245.1 uncultured Eubacteriales bacterium
CACAAGGTTTTCCAGTGCCTTGGCGCGCTTTCCATGCGCCGCCATGTGAACCGATTCTGCGCCTGCTCCATGGCGGCGGCGGAATGGAAATTCGGCCCCAGGATTGCAAAACGGACGAAAATCATCAAGAATGGCATCCTGGTGGATCAATTCCGGTTTGATCCCGTGCGCCGCAAGGAATACCGGCAAAAGCTGAATATTCCGGACAATGCTTTCGTGGTGGGCAATGTAGGCCGTTTTTCCCAGGAGAAAAACCATCCGAAGCTGATCGAAGCGTTTGAAGCTGTGGCGGCGCACCGGCCGGATGCGTGGCTGCTGCTGGTGGGCGACGGCCGGGACATGGACGCCATCAAAACCATGGTGAAGGAAAAGCGCCTGGAAAACCGCGTGATTTTCACCGGGAGCGTGCCCAACGTACCGGATTATTTGCAGGCAATGGACGTGTTTGTTTTCCCCTCGCTGTTTGAAGGCTTCGGCATCGCGGCCATTGAAGCCATCACGGCGGGCCTGGCCGTGGTAGCCTCCGACAGGGTGCCCCGGGATATCAACGTGGAAAACCGCGCCGTATTCCTAAGCCTCGATGCGCCGGCAGATACATGGGCGCAGGCCATTGAACGTTTTTCCGCAGAGACGCGGAAGGACTATTCAGCCATCGTCCGCGCCGCGGGTTACGATATCCACAGCATGGCCGACGACACGGCGGGCATGTATTTTTCCGCCGCTCACAACAGGTAAGGAGTCAGTTTTCATGAAAATCGAACGCACAAAAAACGCAGCCCGGAACGTGCTGTTCGGCGGGCTGCTGAGGGTCTACAGTATGCTGGTGCCCTTCCTGATGCGCACGGTGATCCTGTATCAGCTGGGCGTCAACTACCTGGGGCTGGACAGCCTGTTCGCCTCCATTCTGCAGGTGCTGAACCTGGCGGAGCTGGGCATCGGCGGCGTGATGGTGTTCAGCATGTACAAGCCCATCGCCGAAGATGACACAGCCACCATTTGCGCCCTGATGAACCTGTACAAAAAGGTGTACCGCATCATCGGGCTGATCATCCTGACTCTCGGCCTTGCCATCACGCCCTTCCTGCCATCCCTTGTGCACAGCGGCGTGCCGGAAGGGATCAGTTTATATGCCCTTTATTTCATGAATCTGGCTGCCACCGTGCTGTCCTATTGGCTGTTTGCCTATAAAAACTCCCTGCTCTACGCCACCCAGCGTTCAGACGTCGGCCATAAGGTGCATCTGGTGCTGGACACCCTGCAATACGGCACTGCCATCCTGTTGATTTTTGTTTTCCATAATTACTATATGTACCTGGCCACGAAAATCGTTTTTCAGGTGGTTTGCAACATCACCATATCGCGCATTGTCACGAGGATGTACCCCGATTACGAGGCCGGCGGCGACGTGAGTGACGCGGAGAAGAAGGTCATCGTTCGGCGAGTAAAGGATCTATTCACCGCGCAATTGGGCGGTGTGGTGATGAATTCCTCCGACGCCATCATGATTTCCGCTTTCCTGGGCATCCGCGACCTGGCGATCTACCAGAACTATTTCTTCATTATTTCCTCCCTGCGGGCTACGCTGGAAATTGTGCTTTCCGCCTGCACGGCGGGCATCGGCAACAGTTTGGTGCTGGAAACCAAAGAAAAGAATTATCATGATTTCAGGAAGCTGACGTTTCTGTTCTGCTGGCTCAGCGGCCTGTGCTGCGCTATGCTGCTATGCCTGTACCAGCCTTTCATGGAATTATGGGTGGGCAAAGATTTACTGTTGACCATGCCGGTGGTGGTCAGCTTCGTGATCTACCTGTACGTATATGAAATCAACAGAGTCACGAATATCTACAAGGACGCGGCGGGTATCTGGCATGAGGACCGGTTCCGCCCGCTGGTGGCATCCATCGTAAACATCGCCCTTAATGCGCTGACAATCACACATTTTCGTTTCTTCGGCGTCATTTTTTCTACGGTCATTTCCGTGCTGTTCGTCCAGTTTCCCTGGCTGATGCACAATCTGTTCAGGCTGATTTTCCCGCGGGAGTTCTGCCTTCCTTACGTAAAAAAACATGTTCTGTACGCCATTGTCACAGCCGGGGTTTGCGCCGCCACCTATGGCGTATGTGCGCTCATGCCTTCCATGGGCCTGTTTCCGACCCTGGCAGTCCGGTTCGTGATTTCCTTTATCCTGCCGAACGCTCTGTTCCTGCTTCTGTATTTCAAAACGAATGAATTCAATATGGCGCTGGAGGTGGCGCAGCGAATCACAAAGGGAAAAATACCCTTTCTCAAACGCCTGAAAAAAGGCTGAATGAAAAGATTGGGAAACGCCGTCTCTCAGCGTTTCCCAATCTTTTTTTTGAAATCAGTGAAGAAATTGGCTGCCGCTCGTTTCATGCTGACCGCGGCATAATACAGCCTGGGATGCGCGGGAATCAGCCGCGCTGTTTTTTTCCGGCGGTCATTGTATTCCTTGCTGGCATAAAAGTATTCGCTGTATTTGACAAAGGTGTTTTTGAGCATTTCCAGCGTTTCCGGAGCGTTCATATGGCTGCGGTAATAAAGGAATATATAGTCCAGACAGGTATCGCTGATGGTGCTGTAAGCCATTTTCTCGATCACGGGATGAGGCTCATGCGCCAGGTCGGCGATTTTTACATATGTCTGCAAGCCGTTCAGCTTCCGCTTTGTGAGCGGTGAACGGGAAGCCGTTACGCCGCCGCTGTCCCGATTGTAGTAATACAGCGGCCGGGGATCATAGGCGATTTTGTGGCAATACTGAAAATAACGATAAGCAAAATGCAGGTCCTGAACCATCAGCAATTCTTCATCGAACAAAAGCCCGTGCTCCCGGATCACCTGCATGCTGTACAGTTTATTCCAGGCATACCCGCAGAAAGAACCGGGCTTCATCAGGTAAACAAGCGCTTCCTCCTGATCCATCACAGTCTCCCGGGCGGAAGGGTTCCACACGTCGCTCCGCCCCCGGCCATAGCAATAATGCCCGCAGATGCTCAGATCGGCGTGATGTTTTTCCCGGATATCGATCAATCCCTGCAGATAATCCGGCGCTACCCAGTCGTCCGGGTCGGGAAAAATGATCCACTCGCCCCTGGCCTTTCCGATGCCAAAATTGCGCGCGCTGGACAGGCCGCCATTGGGCTTA
>CADBCX010000079.1:3210-14632 GCA_902793245.1 uncultured Eubacteriales bacterium
TGGCCTGCTCGTCGCAGACCTTGTCGCTTCCGTCGGTGGAGCCGTCGTCCACAATGATGATTTCAAAGTCCTGACAGGTCTGCCCCAGCAGGCTGTCCACGCACTTGGGAAGATATTGCCCGACGTTATATACGGAAACCACTGCGGTGATCAAAACGATTCCTCCTTTTGTTTCCTGATAAACGGATTATAGCATAGCAGGCCCGGCGCACGCAAGTATTTTGCAGCGCCGGGAAAAAAATCAAAAAAGAAAATCTTAAAAAAGCAAAAAAAAATATACATCCAGATAAATCTATGCTATAATGTTAATAGGGGAAAAACGAGTATTTGTTCGCTTTTTCACGTTTGAATCCAATTGCGCCACATGCATCCTGCTCAGAATATATGCGAAAGAAGGCGGAACCATGCCGGCAGTATCAGTTATCATCCCCATTTACCAGGCCAAAAAATACCTTGAAGCCTCCGTTGCTTCCATGCAGCGGCAGCTTCTCAGGGACATCGAAATCATCCTGGTGGACGACGGTTCCACCGATGGCAGCGGGGATATCTGCGAAGCCATTGCGCGCAAGGACAATCGCGTCCGCGTCATCCACCAGCCCAACTGCGGCCTGGGTCCCGCCCGGAACGCAGGCCTGGACGCGGCTAAAGGCGAATACCTGTATTTCTGCGACGCCGACGACCTGATGGAGCCCGATCTGCTGTCAGATAACTACAGCCTGGCGAAGGAGACACAGGCTGACGTGGTGGTGTTTGGCGCTTTCTTTGAAACCGTCACGCCCGAAGGCAAAACCATCCTGGAATCCACCACGGTTCCCAAGCTGTCCGGCGCGTATACGCGGGAAGCGCTCTGGCGCATCCTGCCGGATCAGGGCGTGCTGACCATGATCTGGACACGGCTGTTCCGCCGGGAATTCCTGGTGGAAAACGGCATCCGCTCTCCTTCCTGGATCGTCAACGAAGACGCGCACGTGGTATACGACGTATACGCAGCGCCCTTCCGCGCTATCGCTTTCAACCAGAAAGCATACTATCATTATATCCGCCGGAGCGAATCCCTTTCTCACAAATACCGGCCTCAGTACGCCGAGGACATGTACGCCGGCATGGTGTACTCCGAGGATATCCTGCGCCGGGAGAAAGGCGATTTTCCCTGGATGCGGGGCTTCATCAGCCGCCAATACATGATCTCCATCACCATGGTGATGAATAACATGGCTGAATCGCCCGAGCTTTCCTTTGCCCAAAAGACGGGCATCCTGAAGGATTACTGCCGGAGGGAACGCACCGCCGCCGCGCTGAAGGCCGGGACCCTGGGCGACATGCGGCAGAAATCTCTGCAAATCCTGTTCCTGCTCCTGCGGGGAGGAATGTATGCCACCGCCATGTGGCTGGGCACCGTAAAAAAGCGCAGGGCGAATAAGAAACGCGTATGAGCAAGCGAAAGAAAAGAATTTTGCGTTTCCTGTTCCGCTACTTTCTTTTGCAGCAGGAAGCGCCGGAAAAGTTCCGTCGGTGGCTGGTGGTGACGGCGACCATCTGCATCATCGTGCTGTTCAGCTTTTCCATGTATGTTTTTGCAACGGATATACAAATGGGGATCACCGACGATCACGAACACTTTGTTTCCATTGCCTCCTCGCTGCATGCCACGACCGCTGAGCCAGTCATACAGATTGAACAGCAAGAGAAGGAAGACCAGGCGGAAGGCGCCGTACCGATGGGTGTGATGACGCCTTTGCCCGCCAGCACCTCCGCGCCCGCAGGAAACGTGACGAATGGGAGCAAGACAAAATAAAGCGGAACCGCGAAAAGAGAGGAGACTTTCCCGTGAACCAGATGAATCGGGTGTACCAGTTCGCGCTGGACAAACTTCATGCGCCTTTTCTGGCGCGGCTGGCCGCCGGATGCGCAAAGGTACTTGCGGAGGGAAAGCAGCTGATACAGCCCCGTCCCGGAAAGCCCGTTTCCCTTTCCGACGCGGACCTGGACGGATGCAGGGAACGGCTCAGCGCGATTTATCCCCAGCCCGCCACGGTTCGCCCCGCAGGCGAAATGGCGCCGGAAAACGGTATGGATGTGTCCGTGATCGTACCGGTCTATAACGCGGAAGCGTGTGTAAACGCCCTGCTGGATTCGCTGTTTTCCCAGGAAACGGAATACCGCTTTGAAGTGATCGCCGTAGACGACGGCTCGGCCGATGCTTCCGGTGAAATCCTGGAAACCCGGGCAAAAACAGAACCGCGGCTGAAGGTGATCCGTCAGCCCAATGGCGGAGCCGCCGCCGCCCGGAACGCCGGGCTGGACGCGGCGGGCGGAAAATACATTTTCTTTGCCGATGCGGACGATCTGGTGTGTCCCGATGCCATCCAGCGCATGACCCGCATGGCCGAACAGCACAGCCTGGATTTTGTGCAGTCCGCCTGGCGCTACATGGACGGGCCCATTCAGCGCCTCCAGGATGAAATATTACCGGAAGGACATCTTCTGCCCATGGCGGAAATGCCCGGCATGCCCTGGGCGAAGCTGATTCGCCGCAGCCTGTTTCAGGGCATCCGCTTTCCCGAAGGCTTCAATTGCTTTGAGGATTCCATCATCAAGTGCCTGCTGCTGCCCCGTTGCCGGCGGGTCGGACTGTGCGGCTGCGTGGCTTATGCCTGGCTGCGGAATAATCCCACCGGGCTGACAGCCACCTCCAGATTCGCGCCTAAAACGATCCAGGCTTATTGGGTCGTGGAGGAAATGGAACGGCTGTCGGGCCGCGCGCCGGACCTGCTGGGCCTTGCCATTTTGCTGCAGCAGATTTGTTCTGTGATGCTGCCGCGCCTGAAACCCTTTGACGAACAGATCCGGCGGGACGCTTTCCTGCTGGCCTGCCGGCTGACGGAGCGCTACGCTGCGGCGAAGGATTTCCCGGCCTGGAAAAAGCAGCTGCCATTTGCCCAGAAGCAAGCGCTCAAAGCCATAGAAAGCCGCGACCTTCACCGGGTGGAAGCGCTTTCAAAGGATTGGAAACTGCTCGTTTGACAAAAAAAGCAGACGATACGGAATGAGAAGGGGAACTGCCGAATGAAAATCGTTCTGGTGAATTATCGCTATTTCATGTCCAGCGGCGCGGAGACCTTTATGTTTAAATTCAAAGCGCTGCTGGAGGCCCACGGGCACACGGTCATCCCTTTTTCCACGAAGAACAGCCAGAACGCAGACACGCCGTACGAAAAATATTTTGCCGCGGGCCGCTCCAGCGAAGGGCAGGTGCTGTATTCCAAGATCCCGAAAACGCCGGGAAATATCTATCGGATGCTCGCCGGGGCGTTTTATAATCCCGAAGCGGAAAAATGCCTGCGCCGGCTGCTGCGGGAAGAAAAGCCCGACCTGGTTTTCGTGCTGCAGCAGATGAACGCCCTGTCGCCCAGCGTGTTCCAGGCGGCGAAGAAAGAAGGCGTACCGGTCATTCACCGGCTCAGCGACTTTAATATGATCTGTCCCCGGTATGACTGCATGCGGGACGGCGCGCCCTGCACCGAATGCATCCACGGCAAATACGCCGCCGCGCTGAAACACCGCTGCGTGAAGGGGTCGCTGCCCGCAACGCTGGTGCGCGCGGCTTCCATGAAGTACCATCATCTGTTCCACCTGTTCCGGTGCGTGAGCCGTTTCGTGGTTCCTACCCAGTTTACCGGCAGGCTGCTGCGGGAATCCGGTATTCCCGCGGAAAAGATCGCCTGCATGCCGACTTTCGTGAACGCATCCGCCATCACGCCGTCCTTTGGCGGAGGCGAATACTTCCTGTTCTTTGGCCGCCTGTCCCCTGAAAAAGGCATTACGCCGCTGATCGACGCCATGAGCCTGACGAAGCATAAAAACGCCCGGCTCGTGCTGGCGGGAAACCATACCGGGGGCGACCTGGAGGCCTGGCACGCCCAGGCGGAACGCCTGGGGCTGGGGAACCGGGTGGAGTTCCGCGGATTCCAGAAAGGCGCGGCGCTGGAAGCCACCATCCGCGGAGCCATTGCCATCATGCTGCCGGTGCTGTGGTTTGAAAACCTGCCAAACGCCGTCCTGGAAAGCTACGCTTACGGGAAGCCCGTTATCACCTCCGATATCGGCTCCATGCCGGACGTGGTGGAAGCGGGAAAAACCGGCCTGCTCTGTCCGCCGGGCGACGCCAAGGCGCTGGCTGAAGCGATGGATTCCCTGCTTGACCATCCCGAAGACGCCGAACGGATGGGCCGGGCCGCCCGTGAAACCTGCGAGAGGGAATACAATCCGGAAAAATATTACACACGCATGATGGACTTGTTCAACGACGTTCTATGTTCATACAAAAGCGGAAAACAGAATCTGAAATGAGGTCAGTATGAAGAAACGCTTATTGATCGTACACATCAGCCTGTATCATGGCGGCGCGGAAAGAAGCCTCATCAATTTCCTGCGGATGCTTCCGCCGGACGTTTTCGATGTGGATTTGCTTTTGTTCCGCCGGGAAGGGCATTATTTGCAGGATCTGCCGTCCTTCGTTAACCTGCTGGACCCCTCCCCCGCGCTGCTGAACCTGTATCATAATGAAAACAGCCTTCTCCCCCACGCCTCCGGGCTGTCCTGGGCAAAGTACCGCCTGGCCCGTTATGTCGGCACGGGCCTGGGACGGCTGCGCTCCGGGAAAGCGAGCAAGCAGGAAAAGCAATACCGCTGGAAATCGCTGTACAGCCGCCTGATTCCTCCCGTTCCCGGACACTACGACGTGGCCATGGCCTATGCCCACGGGGAACCCACCTACTTCGTGGCGGACAAGGTGAACGCGGACCGCAAGCTGGCCTGGGTGCACAACGATTACGGCAAGATCGGACAGAACGCCGCTTTCGACCAGGCTTATTTTTCCCGGCTGGACGGCATTGCCAGTATCTCCGCTTCCTGCGTGCAGACGCTGGCGAAAACGTTTCCCCAGGAAAAGGAAAAGTTCATTCTGCTCCCCAATCTGCTTTCCGAGGAAGAAGTGCGGCGGCAGAGCCAGGAATTTGTCCCGGAGGACATCGACCCTGACATTCCCTGTGTGCTGACGATCGGACGGCTTTCCGAACAAAAGCAGCCCCTCCTGTCCGTCCAGGCAGCGAAGCTGCTCAAGGAAGCGGGGGTTTCCTTCCGCTGGTACTGGATCGGCACGGGCGAGCTGTGCAAACAGGTAGAGGAAGCAGCCGTCCAGGCGCAGGTGACGGACTGCTTCCGCCTGCTGGGTCTGCGCAAGAATCCTTACCCCTACATCCGCGCCTGCAGCGTTTTTGTGCAGAACTCAGCCTATGAAGGAAAATCCATGGTGCTGGACGAAGTAAAGATTTTGTGCCGTCCCATCGTCGCTACCTGCTATCCCACCGTGGGCGACCAGCTGCTGCCTGATGAAGCGGTGATCACCGGCATGACGGCGGAGGAGGTGGCGGCAGGCATCCGCACCCTGCTGGAGGACAGCGGAAAAGCCGGCGCCATTTCGGCCGCGCTGGGCAAGCGGCATTACGGCAACCAGCAGGAAATCATCCGTTATATCCAATGGATCAACGGGGAAAACAAAGCGTGATTCTTTCATACCCCCAGGGAGGTGAAAACGGCAAGTGGAAATCAAATGGAAGGAATACTTTATCAGCGTATGGTATCGCAAATTCTGGATCATCTTCATCACGTTGTGCGTCTTCGCGGGGCTGGTGCTTTATTCCGGATACACCGCGTGCCGACGCGCTTCCGGCCAGATTTCCCTGAACTATGAAGGCGCCACGGAGGGCCTGAATCCCAACCGCACCCGCTTCAGTATCCATGACGCGGCCAAGGACGAACTGCTGGAGAGCGTGATTCAGCAATTGGGGCTGGAAAAAAGCCTGGCGGTGGAGGATCTGTTCAGCTCCCTGTCACTGTATCCCCTTTACAGCCAGAGCGTGGACAAGCGCTACATCGCTTCCGGCTACGGCGCGTCCCTGAACCTGAAAAAGAATCTGCCCCACGGCATCACCGCTTCCACCGTGCTGGAATACCTGCTCAGGCTGTACCACGATGATTTCGTCGCCCGTTATGGACTGGACGATTCTTCGCTGGACATGGACTGGAACGTGGTGACGAACCTGGAATACTTTGAACTGGGCACCATCCTGCAATCCCACCTGAAAAACCTGACCCACTATCTGGACAACCTGATCGAGGAAAGCGGCATGGCGCAATACCGCATCGAGGGTGAGAGCTTCCGTGCCCTGCTGCTGTCGGTGAATAATTTCCAGCAGATTTACCTGGACAAGTACATCGCTTTCGTTCAGGAAAAGCATTTGTTCCGCGACGTGGATGAATATTACAACAAACTGGTGTATCAGCGGATGCTGCTGAACCAAAACTACAAGCAGGCCAAGGCGGAATACGAGATCCGCAGGGACGTGACCAAGATGTACGACAAGTACATGATCGCGTTTGTCATGGTGCCCATGTTCGACGCAAAGAACGGCCTGTATATGTCCAGAACCAAGATCGGTATCGATACTTATACCGTGAACGCCAACACGTACAGCATTTCCAGCGGCGCGCTGGCAAAATCCATCGACGAAATCGACGCCAATATCGAGCGCACGCGCATGGCGGTCAACTCCGCCGCCGATAAGGCGAAGGCGGATCAGATGATTTCCACCATTCATACCCAGATGGACAATCTGATCCAGCGCATCCGCGACGCGACGGCGCGTTATGAGCAGTACCGTTCCAAGACCGACCTGCGCTATCAGGTAAAAGCTCTGTCGACCATGCAGTATTTCAACGTAAAAAAGAATGTGATCTATGCCGGCGGCTTCGCTGTCGCCCTCTGCCTTTTCTTCGTGGTATGGGATCAATATCGTCGTGGGGATAAGAAAGAATGAAGCAATTCCAGATTTTCCGCTACATCCGGCAATGGTGGTGGCTGATTGCGCTGCTTTCCATCATCGGCGGCGTGGTTTTCTACGTCAGAATGGCCGGTACGCAGACATACCGGGCGGAGAGCATGATCGCCTACACCGGCAAGGATGCCGAACAAGGCCTGAACCCTGACGGCACAAAAATAAACGCGGAGGAAATCCGTTCCTCCGAGGTTATTTTTGCCGCGCTCACAGAGCTTGGCAGCGACGAAAGCGTGGACGATATCCGCGCCCGGCTGGATCTGCGCGAAGTGGTTCCCGATGATGTGGCCGCCATTCAAAAAGCCGCCAACTCCGACGGTTTGGAATATGAATACAACCCCGTGGAATATATCATCACCTATACCACCGGCAAGGATTCCTCCCGCAACGATGCCATGAGCGTGCTCGACGCTGTGATCGACAACTATCTCAACCTCTATGGCCAGAAATACGTGAACCTGATGAAGATTCCGTACAACTTCAGTTCCCTGCAAAAGCTGGACTACGACTATATCGAATATGCCGAGGTATTGAATAATTTTGTCAGCGGCAACCGGGAATACCTGATCAAGGCCAGCAGCTTCTGGCCCAGCTTCCGTTCCACCGCCACCGGCTGCAGCTTCAGCGACCTGCTGGAAGAAACCAACATTCTCTACGATGTATATATCCCCTCCCTGTACGCCCGGATCCTGAAGAACCACGTGACTAATGACGGCGAAGTGCTGCAATTAAAATACCAGCACCGAATCGAAAACAACAACCTGAAAATCGCCAACTTCAAAGTGCTGCTCAAGGACACCGAGGAAATGATCGCGGTGTTCAGCAACAAAAACCTTGAAAACATGGAGTACCACTGGGAATCCAGCGGCCAGAGCAGTTCCGGCTCCGCAACTGACAGCACGCGCGTGGGCGGCGACAGTTACGTGCTTCATCAGGTGTATGATTTCTCCCACGACAGCGCCGGCTCCCATTTTGAGGAAATCACGTATGATAAGCTGCTTGACCGCTATATCGAATACAAATCCCACATCGCCGAGCTGGAGAACGACAACGATTACTGCAATTATGTTCTGGACGCCTACCGCGGCGTGCAGTTCGAGACCGGGCAAAGATATGTGTCCGCCGTGGAAAGCATCATAGAGATTATCCTGAACCGCCTGGAGGATTTGGATCAGCGCATGACCCGCACCGCCGCTGAGCACAGCGAATATGAGGCGGCGCAAAACGTGGCTTCCGTTTCCACCATCAACGTATACGCCACGGTGAATGTCAAGCTGTATCTGGTCATCGCCCTGGCCGTGTTCTTTATCGGCGGCTGTCTGGGCGTGATCGCGATTGGCCGCGGCCTGGATTTTGTGGACTATATTTTCTACGTTGACCATACCACCAACCTGCCCAACCGTATGCGCTGCGACCAATGCATCAACAGCTATGCGGAATCCGGTCTGCCCGCCCAGTTCGCCTGCGTGATCGTCAATCTGATCAACATCAACGATATCAACCGTGTCGTAGGCCGCGATGGCGGCAACCAGGTGATGCGCGCCTTTGCTTCATTCCTGCAAAGCGGCGCCACCAAGCAGGACTTTGTCGGCTACAACGGCGGCATCCAATTCATGTGCTTCCTGCCGAATTACGATACGGACCGCGCGATGCAGTTCTGCGACCACCTGCGGCGCGAGGTGGAGGACTTTAACATCAGCCACGAAGGCGTGGATATCTACTACGCTCTGGCTTACTCCACGCGGCCCCAGGGCAGCGCTGTCGGTATCCGCGAAATGATTTCCACCACCCTGGGCAAGCTGAGAACCAATCCCATCACCAACAAAGAACCGGCGCGTGAAAGCCAGGCCGCATCCGCCGCTTCGGAGGGCAAAGCATGAGCCGCTCCCGCCTGCTGCCCGCCAAAGCGCCCGCTATATTGGGCTATGCATGCAGCTTCATGATCATGCTGACTACCCTGTATAAGTATTTCCTCATCGGAAATATTCCCTGGTTCATCGTGCAGTTTGGGTACATCGGCATCATCGGGCTCTCCATGCTGTGGTTATTCTTCACCGGCGAAACCAGCCGCGTGGGGACGGCGGTGAAATTTACCACCATCTACCTGCTGCCCTACGTGCTGATGCTGCTGGATTCCATGCTGATCTGGATGATCAACCGCAAATCCATGGCGTTGGTTCGCCGCGGCGTGGTGCCCATATCGTATCAGATTCTGCAAATCATCTCCATCGGCTGCGCTTGTATCATGCTGGGAGAAGATTTTGCCTGGTACATGTCCGTCGGGCTCATTCTGGGCAACGCCGCCATTCTGGCCAGCGTGCTGGTGAATCGCGGCCCCGCGGTAGGCGTGTCGGAAATGATCGCCTTCTACGGCAGTATGGGCGCCGACGATAACCTGACTTCCCGCGGTCTGGAGGTGCACGATCTGACCTTTGCCATGGGAGAGTTGGTGATATACTACTTCGTTTTTGAAAAAAAAAGTCCGCGGCGCACGCTGCTCCTGCTGCTGACAAGCGGCTTTTTCCTGCTCGGTTGGAAACGCAGCGCCATTCCCGGAGCAATGCTCGCTGTCGGGGTTGCCTATGTTTGCATGAAAATGTCATCCAGGAAAACGATCCGCCTGATCGTTACCGCCGGCCTGTTCATGATCCTGTTGGCCTATCTGTATATTTATATCGTCCATGAAGGGATCGTGGAATGGTTTTCAAAAACCTATGATATTGACATGATGGGCCGCAACGAAATGTATGCCTGGATTGGAAAATACTATCAATTCAGCCCCAGCTTTATGGGCCAGGGCATTGGATTTATTACCGAGGTCATGCGCGAAGCCATCGAACAGGGCCGCGCCGCTCTGAACCATGAGCTGAGCATCCACAGCGATATCCTCGCCCGCTATATTGAGCTGGGATTCTTCGGAAATATTCTTTGGTCTGCCCTGACTTATATTTACACGTACTACTATATTGCCAGACACCAGTCCAGCCATGCCGGCATCGTATATTACGTCCTGCTGCTGTTTTGTTATATCACGTATTTTACAGACAATACCGTGTCCTATTACCATATCAACCTGGTTCTGCGCGCCCTTCCCATTTGTTATGTCTATGCGCACCAAAAAAAGATCGAGGATCTGCTGGAAACAAAAGACGCTTTCCAGGCAACCCTGAAGAAAAAGCCGATTATCTGACCAGGAGGAATGCATAACCATGTCCGATCAATTGCCCGAGTTCAAAAAGCCTCCCGTTTCGGCGCAGCCGTCCAACCCTGAACCCGCCAAGGAGACGCCGGATAAACAAAACCCAGGCAAACCGGAAAAGCCCGCAAAAAAGCCTGCTTTTTTCCCTTTCCGGAAAAAAAAGCCTTCCGCGCCGGAAACGGCACCCGAAGCTGAAATCACGGAAAAACTGGCTGCGCCCGCAAAACCGGAAAAGCCTGAAAATGAAAAAAAGCTGAATCCCCGCCCCAAAGGGGTGCCGAAAGTAAAACGGAACTGGCCGCTGCGGATTCTGGTGGTATTGATGGTTTTCGCAGGTCTGTTTTTCGTCTATCAGCGATTAACAGATATCAGCGATTTTGTGATTTCTTTTTACAGCTTCGATGAACAAAAAATCACTTCTCCGATCCGGATGGCTTTTCTTTCCGATCTGCACCTGAATGAGTTCGGAGAGGACAACATCGAGCTGGTGAACACCATCGCAGAGCTGAAACCGGATCTGATCATTGTCGGCGGCGACATGAACATGATGAAAAACCCGGACACTTCCATCGTGCTGACCCTGTGCCGCCAACTGGTAGAGATCGCGCCTGTGTATTACGGCATGGGCAACCATGAATATGACGACGTGCTGTTCCGCAGTTCCACCATTATCGCCGACCTGTCCGCCCTGGGCGTCAACGTGCTGAGCAACAAGTACATGACCATCCAGGTAAACGGCAACTTGATTGACATTGGCGGGCTGAGCGAAACCATGGATCAGTTTGATCAATACGGCATCAAATTCTGGAAAAAGTATGACGAAGGCGCGAAAAACTACCGGCTGCTGCTGGTGCATGACCCGGGATATTTCCGCAGCGGCATGGGAAAACTGCGCGAAAAAAACATTGATTTGGCGCTGTGCGGCCACTACCACGGCGGGCAGATTGTCATTCCCATTATCGGGCCGCTGTATCACCCGCAGGGCGGGTTCCGGCCTGAACTGGCAGGCGGTTATGAGCGCGTAGGCGATACGCTCGTGGTCACCAGCCGCGGGCTGGGCAACCATTCCAAACTCCCCCGCTTCAATAATCCTCCCGAACTGGTCATCATTGACCTCTACTGATTCGCCCGCCTCCGTTGCCGGGGCGGCTGAGAAAGGCCATAGCAGTGTCAACTGCCATGGCCTTTCGCTCGTATGAAAGCTTTTTATTCTTTTCCTTTTCTATATTCTTAACAGCTATGTTGCGAAGGGTAAAAAGAAGGAGAACGGCGGGGCGTTGCCCCGCACCCCACCAGGGTACTGAGTTTCCGCAGCCTCAATCGTCGC
>CADBCX010000080.1 GCA_902793245.1 uncultured Eubacteriales bacterium
GGTCTTGCGCCGGGATCATCCGCTTGCTCAGAAAAAGCATATCCGGAGAGAAGATCTGACCGGCATTCCCCTGATCATGTCCCGCCAGGATATGGCATCGCAAAAAGCCGGCAACGACTATCTCGACTGGTTCGGGAAAACCTATGAGTCGCTGAACATCGTTGCCGGTTACAATTTAATGTATAACGGCGCGCTGATGGTCAAATCCGGCATTGGCTGTGCAGTCGGCCTGGATCAGATCATCAACACCACCGAGACCTCTGATCTCTGTTTTCGCCCCTTCGATCCGCCGCTGGAAGCAGGAATTGTGTTGATTTGGAAAAAATACCAGGTGTTTTCCAGACCGGCTGAGATGCTGCTTGAGAGGATGATAAAAGCATTTGAATACACATAAACAAAATGTCGGAAAGGCCTTTTCCCAAAGCACTTTCCGGCATCACGGCATCATTTGTTTTTTGGCGCGGTTTGGTGCGGGTGTAAATGGGTTTAATCCCCGCAAAATTTCCTTCCATCCGCACGGATGAAAACGGCTCTCAGAGCCACTTAGCGGTCACCTATCGGATTTCCCGCGTTTCCTCCGGGATTCCCGCTTCAATTATATGTACGTTAGGTATTTAGATCTTTTTTACTGCTTTCTTTGCCAATTTGATTCTCCATGAAACAAAACTATATTTCCACCAGGAAGTGCCTTTATCCTGCTTCGTTCATGCATGATTCCTGCGAAATGCCCTGATTCAGAAAACCCGCATGAACATTGGGGTTCATGCGGGTTGGGGCCATGGCAGAGAGTGCAAGCTTTGAACCCATGTGACCAGTCACGCTTTTTTGCGGACAGTCACATTTTTTGCCGGAAATGATATCAACACGCTTGTTTTCATTTGAATATGAGAATTGTTTCCTGAAAAGGCGCGCGAAAATTCCTTCAGCGGCAGTCTTTTCCGAATACTTCCCATTCCGTCAGGGCGGGGAAAGCGGAGAAATCGTCGCTTTTTTGCATTCTTTCCAGACGCATCCAGCGCACCATATGGCGGCCCAAGGGGATGCGCTGCCGATCGCCGGTTTTGCTGAGAGAAAAAGAAATATCAGCGCCGTCGGACAGCACCGCGTGGCCGGCCACCCAATAGGCATCATGGGGGAAATCCGCCCGCAGGGTCAAAGCCATTTCATCCACCTCAACGTCCCGGCCAAAATCCAGGCGGCACCAGGCGTCCTCCCTGGCGCCGATGCCCCAGCTTTGGAAAGGCCATTCGCCGTGAAATGTGTTCAGCCGCATGCCATCGATCACGTTCCGGGCGCAAAAGCACGCCTCGTTCCGCGTTTCCACGTTGGCGGTGCAGTGGGGATAAAAATCAGTATCTCCCCGCAGATCGGCGGGATTCAGCGCCACATTCCGTCGCGAAAAAACCTCCTTTTCCTCCATCGCCCGCGCAAGGATCACATGCCGCCCGGCTTCAAACGTCCCGGGTGCGTAAGCCAGCCTGTGCTCCCCGACGGGAACGATCCAGGTCATTGTTTTTTGCGGCAGATACACTTCGCCCTGCATCAGCGCCTGATCCATCTGTGCCAGCAGGTGCACCCCGCCGGAAATGACGATCCGGTCCCCCGGCTGGTACGCCCGGTTCACGCACAGCATGGCTTCCGTTTCATGGGACGCGTGGGCGATGAGCTGCCCGTCGTTCGCTATCACTTGAATATCGATCATATCCGCCTCACAGCCACGGCATGAGGTCCGTGCCGTTCAGTTTCGCCAGGGCCTCCATCAGGAAATAATCGCCGTACACGATATTGGTATGCCGTCCCGCGCCGTCGTCATGGTAGCTGGCGGTGCAGTGGGTCAGCACGCCCAAACGCTGGTCCGTCCAATCGCAGCAATGATCCAGCAAGCCGTCTGTCAGACGCAGCGCGTCATGGCGGTATGCCGCATCCCCCGTCGCCTTTTCCAATTCCATCAGGCCGCATGCGGCGATGGCGCCGGCGATATTGTCGATGCGTTCTTCCGTGTTCGGCTGGCAAAAATCGCAGTCCGTCAGCCCATCGGGCCGGATATGGGCCATGAAATTGGCGGCGATCCGTCTGGCGGCGTCCAGGTATTCCGGCTTTTCCGTATTCAGATAGGCCAGCGTGAACCCATACAGGCCCCAGGCCTGGCCCCGGCTCCACTGGGAGCCCAGGGCATAGCCCTGGCCTGGATGCTCCTTGACCCGCGCCCCGGTTTCGGGGTCGAATTCGATGATGTGGCTCACCGAGCCGTCCGGCCGCAGGAATTCCCTGAGCGCGGTGTGGGCGTGCACGTCGGCCGCGTGCGCAAAGCGGGGATCCCCCGTTTTCCGGGAGGCCCAATAGAGCAGTGACAGGTTCATCATGCAGTCGATGATGGCAAACCCTGCCTGGGCAGGCTGGTTCCACGCCCGGATATAGCCCGCGGGATTGAACCTGCCCATCAGCAGGCTGGCTGCGTGCAGGGTGTCCAGGGCGGCCTGCCCGTCCCCGGTCAGTTTGTGATCCGCGCCGCAGGAAAGCAAGTACATAAAGCCCACGTCGTGGTTCAGATGGGAAAAGATCCGGAATTCCTCCGTCAGCAGGCTTTCCACCCGCCGCGCCTCCATAAGACACCATTCCGGCTTGTCTGCGGCGTAGATTTGCCACAGGATGGCGGGATAAAAGCCCCCCGTCCACCAGCCGTTGCCATCAAAGGGAGAGGGGATCCAGGCCCCTTTCTCGCTCTTATAGGGGATGATGCCCTCCCGCGCCGCGATCCGGGCGCCCCGGCAGTATTTATCCGCGGCTTTTTGAAAAGCCTCCTCATAACGATTCCGCAACGCGCAATACCTCCTGTGGCACAGATTGAACGGGGCAATCCCCTGCGTCGGCAAAAACGGCGCAGATCAGCACGCTTTCTCCCGCCGGGAGATGAGAGCGCAGCATGGGGATCACCGTGCGGGGATGCATCAGATTGGTGTTGGGCTCGGCGTGGATCACCTCGCCCGCTTCATATCCCTTCAGGGCGAAAATGGCGCTGGTGCCGTATGCTCCATTGGCCATGGCGCGATCCGCCTCCTGGGTCAGGGCGGAAGCGATCCGGTCGCAGGGCCGCGCACCCGCCCAATCCTTTTTCACGGCGAAGGCGCCTTCGGCAATTTCCAGGTCAAAATCCGCCCGGATCGTGTGCCTGCGCACATGCCACATGCCAACGGGCGCGATCACCGTTTCGATCCGCACGCCCTCCAGGGGCTGCCAGGTGAAGGAGATCCGCTGATCGGTCAGCTGGAATTCGTCGCAGCCGCTTCTTTCGTGCCACAGGCATTTGCCCGCCCGCTTCACCGCCAGCATGGAATCGTAAGCGCCTTTTTGCAGGGTGGTGGCTTCCTTGACCGTGGAAAAAGCGAACTGGGTGGAATACGCGAATTTTTCGTATTTTTCGTCTTCGTGGGTATGCTCCCAGGCGTGGTTCCCGGCGGTATAGGCTATGACCTGACGGTTTTCCCTGTCTCTTGTCAAAAGCAGGCGCACCTGCTGATCCAGGAATATTTCAGGCGGCGTATAGGGCTTTTCCTCCGCCTGCCAAAAGGGATGGCTTTCCGGCAGGGCCAGGGCGAGAAAAACCTTCATGCCCCAGTAGGGCGAGCCGGGGGCGTTATATCCCTCCGCCACGCAAAGATTGGGATATCCGTAGCCTACCGTCAGGGCCCCGCCCCGGTCAAAGATGGGCATGCCCAGCCACCAGCGCAGATTGCGAAGCAAAATGCCCTTCGTTTCGCCCCAATCCATGCGCTGGCCGGTGACGCCGGCAAAGGCCATGGCGGAAAAGAACGCGCCCTGGGCAAAGCGATAGGTGAGGCTGCGGCCGTAGGGCAGGCCCCGGCCTTCCCGGTCAAACCAGCAGGCAAAGCGCGGTGCGATGGTCTGCGCCCGCTGGATAAAGCGATGGCAGCGCTGGGGATCGGCGTCCCGCATAGCGGCGGCGTAGATCAGGCTGTAATAATGGAAGCCCCAAAGCGTGTAGTAATCCCGCTTGGTGGGATAATCGAAGTACCAGCCGTCGCCCACATAGTGGCTCTCCATCATATCCAGGTCTTCCCGGAGCCTGTTTTCATCCACCGGGCGCCCCACCTTGAGAAAGCCAATGTTCACCAGGATGCGGAAAAAGCGCCAGTTGTTTTTCGGCATGTCGAATTGGTTGATCTGGTTGAGCCAGCGGCACAGGTTGTCCCGCTGCATCAGCGTCAATTCCCCATAAAACCGATCCGGCACAAAGCACAGGCCCGTGCCGATGACCGCCATTTCCACCATCCGCTGGTCGTAATCCCCGATGGTTCCCCAGTATTCCGGATGATCGGGATCGGTGCCGTGGATGATGCCTTCCCTCCACAGGGGCCAGAATTCCTCCGCCTCTTCGCACTTTCCCGCCAGCATGGGCACCAGCGCCCACAGCACCCGGGAAAAGCCCTCCATGCCCGCCACGTCCTCGGGATAGTGGGCAGAGCCCTCTCCCACGATCAAACGGGCCTTGCCCGGCGTCAGGCAGTCCGCCAGGGGCCGGATCATCTGCGCCGCCGCCCGGGCCATATCCCGGCGGGTACGCAGCGGGTTATTCCGCGCCTCGTTCATGCCAATCGCTCCTTTATCCATTCAATCCGATCACGGTAAACGCCGCGTCAAAGGCTCTGCCCGCGGGGGCTTCGCAAATCAGCCGCCACAGGCTGCCGGGGAAACTCCGGGCCATACGGGCGTCCTCCACCGGGATTTCCTCCACGGAAAACGCAAGCCCCGGCGGGCATTGCACCCGAATGCCTCCTGCCGTGAATCCATCCGCTAAAATATCCGGCTTCTGCCTCAGCATAAAGACCCAGGAAACCCTGGCCGGCTTTTCCAGGATGATCCGATCCCGGAGGGAAAAGCAGGCCTGATCCATCGTCATTTCCCGGTGAAGCGTTTTCACCCCGGCGTCTTTTCCGTACGCGTCCGCCATATCCAGGGCCAGCCCGTTCGGAAGGCCTTCCACGTTCTTTGCCGCGTGTTCCCTTCCCGGCTGCTGTTCCAGGCCGCCGATAAGGGGCAGATTATGATAAGCGCTCCGCACGTTCCACAGGGTATATCGCTGGTGGGAAAAGGTTTTGGCTGTGTAGGTCATGTTGCCGGCGTCCACGATTTGGGGCTGCTCCCCAACATAGAGCATGAAGGAGCCCACGTCGTTGTGATTGTGGCTTTCGCCGTTGTGGCCGCCTTTGCAGCACAGCGTCATGCCGCCCCTGCGTACCAGGCGCAATTGCAGATCGGGCAGCCACACATCCCGCGGCGCTTCCCGCGCCGCCGCTTCACCGGCGGGATGGAACAGAAGCTGCAACACCCTGCTGAAATGGGGCACGTCGTTCAGCTGATCCCAGAGCGTTCCCCGCATGCAATTGCCCATAGCTGCCAGCGACGCGTCGCCCAGCCGCTCGCCGGCGTATTGCAGCCGTTCGCCGGAAAGGAAAGGCCGGGCATCACAGTCGGCAAAGTTGGCAAACCACCCGCCGCCGATTTCCGCCTTCAGGGGAAACGACAGGATATTGTGGAGCTTTTCCTCCTGCCAGAAGGTCATTTTTCCGCCTGTCGCCCAATCCAGCAGCTCCAGACAGTCCAGCAGCGCGCCGCCCGACATGTTCCAATAACCCGCGCCCTCGTCGCATCCGCCGTCCGCAGGCACTGTGTCCAGCCAGCGGTCCAGCATCCGGCAGGCCCGGTCCAGCAGCGCCGCCAGGGCGTTCCGATCCTCAAGCCACGCGCAGGCGCACAGCATCACATTGGATATGATCCAGGGCGTCCAGTTGCACAAATCCTTCCGGCGGACGCCCATCCACCAGAAATCGTCCGTTTCCATGAAGGGCCTGAGAATCCGGCGGGCGATTTCCCGCTTCATCCGGCGGCAGATCTCGGGCGTTTCCGCGTCCAGCCGGGTTTTCAGCAAATGCCGCACCAGGGAGAGGATCATGCCCGTCTGCGCGGAAAACAAGTCGATGTATGGCTTTTCAGTGTCCGGCAGGGGATAATCCCGGGCCGCGGGCGCACCGGGAATGGGATTCACGTTATGGGCGGAAATCACCCAGCTGCTTTCCTCGCAGATGCACCAGACGCCGTCGATCACGTCGTCCGTCGGGGCGTTTTCATCTGTGCAGCAGCGCAGCGCCGCGGCGCACAGCTTTCGCCTCCTGAGGAAATAAGGCCCTTCATCCGCCTCTCGGCTGCCGCTTCGCACGAAGGCCAGGAAATCCGTGGCTTTTCGCATGGGATAGGGCTGGTTTGCCCAGGCTTTCGCCATATCATCGATTTCGCGGGCATAGCCCGCCGGAAGGCGTTCCCAGGCCGTTCGCTCACTCGCTGGCGGAAACGGGATGATCCCGCCGGAAACCAGCAGTTCCCGGAGGGGGTGCCGATCCAGATATTCAGAAAACATACATCCTCCCGTGCCGATCAAAAGCCTTTCCGGGAAAGAAAGGCTTTTGACGGGAATGGTGACGCGGCGGAAAGAATCAGCCCTTCAAGCCGCTGGTGGCGATGCCTTCGATGAAGTACCGCTGCAGGCAGAAGAATACGATGGAAACCGGAACCAGGGAGCAGAGGGAGGCGGCCATGATCAGGTGGTAGTCGGCGGAGTACTGCTGGATGAAGCGGCGCAGGCCGACCTGGATGGTCTTGTTTTCATCCCGGGTCAGGTAGATCATGGGTCCCATGAAGTCGTTCCAGGTATTGACGAAGGTGAAGATGACCAGGGTGGCGATGGCGGCCTTGGACAGGGGCAGCATGATCCGCAGCCAGATGCCGTACTCGCTCAGACCGTCCAGCCGGGCGGCTTCGCACAGGTCGGTGGGGATTCCGCGGTAGAACTGACGCATCAGGAAGACGCCGAAGGCGGAGAAGGCTTGCAGGACCACCATGGCCCACAGGGTGTCATACAGCCCGACGGAACGCATCATGATGAACTGGGGCAGCATGTAGGCCTGCCACGGGATCGCGATGGTGCCGATATAGGCCAGAAAAAGGGCATCCCGCCCGCGGAACTCCAGCTTCGCGAAGGCGTAGGCGGCAAAGGAGGAGGTCAGGGTCTGCAGGAAGGTGACAACGAGGGCGATGAAGGCGGTGTTTTTGAAATACGTCAGCAGGGAAACCTTCTGCCAGATCAGGGAATAGTTTTCCCAGTGCCAGGTTTCCGGCAGCCAGGTCATGGGATAGGAGAAGACTTCCCGCTCCAGCTTGAAGGAGGAGAAGAGCATCCAGGCAAAGGGAATCAGCGTGAAGACCGCCATGGCCAGCAGCAGGATATAGACAACGGCCTTCAGGATCCGGTGGGCCACCGGGTTGTCCCGGCGGATCGATTTTGTGTGGAGAGCCTGATCCATAAACGCTTTCCTCCTTTCTCAGTCGGCAGAGAATTTCTTCTCGGACCGGAACTGGATAATAGTGACGGCAAGAACGATGATCAGCAGGATCATGGCGATGGCGCTTGCCTGCCCGTAACGGATCTTCGCGAAGGCTTCGTCATAGATATACGTAACCAGCATCTTGGTGGCGCGGCCGGGGCCTCCGTCGGTCATAATGGCTACCACGTCGTAAATTTTGAAGCAGGAGATGACCATCATGACGGAAACGAAGAAGGTGGTGGGCCGCAGCTGGGGAAGGGTCACGTGGATGAACTGCTTCCACCTTCCGGCGCCGTCCACCGTGGCAGCTTCCAGCAGCTCACGCGGTACGCCCTGGAGGGCCGCCAGGTAGATGACCATGTAGTAGCCCATGTTCCGCCAGACGCTGACGAGAATGATGGACCAGATCGCCATGGCGCTGTCGGCGGTCCAGGATTTGTTGTAATTGACGCCCAGGGCCATGAGCATCTGGTTGATCGGGCCGTTCTTCATCAGCATGAAGGACCAGCAGACGCATATGGCCACCATGGAGGCGACGTAAGGGAAGAAAAAGACGGCCCGGAGAACCACGGCACCGCGGACTTTGTTCAGCAGGATCGCCAGGGCCAGGGCGCAGGCGATGGTCAGTGGAACGGTTACCGCGGTGTAAAACACCGTGTTCTTCAGGGCGATTCCCAGGTCCACCCGGTTGAAGAAATACCCAATTCCCTTTTCCGCCACCTTGGAGACGTTGAAAATATTGGCGTAGTTATCGAATCCGACGAACCGGATCCGGGAGATATCCCCGCCGTTCCATTCAAAGAAGGAGAGGGCGACGGCAAGAAGGACGGGCACCAGAGTAAAGATGGCGAATCCCAGGAAGTTGGGCGCCAGGAAGGAATAGGCGACCAGCGTCTTTCTGCGCCGGCTCCTGCGCGTGACGGCACTTTTCCCTGTCCGTGCTGCGGTGGTCATGGTTCGGTTCAGCCCTTTCTCTGTGTTGCTTCAAAGAGGGGACGCGCTCTGTCCCTTTTCAGGTCCGCGCCGGCGGCGCGGACCTGAAAAAAGACAAAGCGGGCAGAAACGGCAGAGCCTTTCCTGCCCGCGGAAGAGATTACCGCTTCTTACTTGAAGAGGTCTCCCACACGTTCGTTCATTTCTTCCACGCCTTCTTCGGGCGTCAGTTCACGGGTCATGATCTGGGTGTGCACTTCATTCACGATGCTCTTGATGTCGTTGACCTTGTCCACGACCGGCCATTCCATGCCGACGAAGACGGGCTTCAGGGCAGCCTTGCTGTTGTCGTCAGCCGGGAAGCCTTCCACGGAGGCGAGTACGGAAACGACGCTGTCGGTCGCCAGGGCGGGGCGGGTGCCGGTGGAAGCGGTGGCGGCGGAGCCTTCCTCACCGCCCAGCCAGGAGATGTACTCCCAGGCCAGGTCCTTGTTTTCGGACTTCGCGTTGATCATGGCGCCGGTCAGGTTGCCGAAGGAAGAACCGGCAGGCACGCCATCCAGGTGCGGGACGGATACGATGCCCCAGTTGAAGGGGGTGCATTCGCCGGAAGCCATATCATTGATCAGGGAGGATACGAACCAGTAGCCCATGGGCAGCATGGCGATATTTCCCTTATAGAAGGAGCTTTTGTAGTGGAGGTTGGCGGCTTTCTGCTCAGCGAAAGCGGGGCAGGCGCCGGCGTCTTCCAGATCCTGGTAGAGCTTGTAGAAGTAGAGCAGGTCGCTGTACTCGCCGTCAGCCAGGGTATTCTTGGCGTCGGCCACGGTCCAGTTGGCGACCGCGGACAGCCAGGTGTGATAGTAGGTGCCGTAGATATCCTTTTCGGGATCGGCCAGCTTCTTCGCCAGTTCGGCGTAGGCGTCCCAGGTGATGTCGTTGGTGGGGTATTCCACCTGTGCGGCGTCGAACAGATCCTTGTTGTAGAACAGGACCCAGAAGTCGCTGCGGAAGGGGATGGCGTAGAGCTCGCCGTCCACGGCGTAGTTCTGCTCGGTACCGGCGAAACCGGCCAGGTCATAATTGCCGGCTGCAACATATTCGTTCAGGGGAGCGGCGAAACCCTGGGCAACCCAGTTGATCAGGTCCGGAACTTCCTTGACCATGAAGATGTCGCTCTTGTCTCCGCCTTCCAGCATGGTGGTGGTCTTCACAAAGAAGTCCTGGGAGGCAACGTCGATATACTCGATGGTGACGCCGGGGTGGGTCGCCTCGAACGCGGCTTTCTGAGCGTCGAGGTACGGGGTGGTGGTGGCGTCCCAGGTGACGATCTTGAGCACCTGATCTTCCGCCAGGGCGGGAACGGCCAGCAGCGAAAGCATCATCATCGCCGCAAGCACAAGAGCCAATGTCTTTTTCATGATGGGATCCTCCTTTTTTTGTTATCGAAACGGACGCGCCGTTTTGATTCTCGGGTGGGTTGGAAACATTTACAAGCTGCTGCAACAATAAAATACGAAAATTGTCTTACGTGATCAATTATATACCAACTTTCCCATATGTCAAGCCCTGAAATGTGAATTTATCAAATATATTATTGAAAATAAGCGTAAATAGTTGAAACTATTTTCATTGTTCTATTGAAATCAACCGACGGGCGTGCTATAATAATACAGGAAGAAACGGAGAAACCCGGAAATGCAGCGCACCCGTCCGGGCAATCGGGAGGAAAAGCAATGAGTGAAAAACAGCCCACCATTGTGGACGTGGCCAGAGAGGCGAGCGTATCCATCGCCACAGTCAGCCGTGCGATGACCGGCGGCAGCATATCCGCCGCGACCCGGGAAAAAGTGGAGGCCGCGATGAAGCGCCTGCGCTATCGCCCCGGCGCGGCCCGCTCCGGCCAGAAAAAGGGCGGGGACCGGTGCATTGCGGCGGTGCTTTCTTCGCAGACCAGCCCGTATTACGCCGCCATGTGCGAAGGCATCACGGCGGAGGCCGCGCGCAGCGGGTATCGGCTGCTGGTGCTTTCCTATCCGGAGGGTACGGGCTGCGAAACGGTGACGGCGGATCTGATGGATTTGCAGCCGGAGGGCGCGCTGCTGGCCGGCTTCGCGGTGGAAAGCAGCGTATCTCAGGATGTGACCCGCTCCTGCCTGCAGCGCATTCAGCAGGCTATGCCGCTGGTGGCCATCGGCCCGCCGATCGAGGGCATCGAGTGCGCTCGGCTCACCTCCGATCCTTCACAATGCGTGCGCAAGGCCATGGCCCACCTGTCCATGATGGGCCACAGAAAGATCGCTTTCGTGGGCGGTGACCGCAGCGCCCGTTTCAGCGTGATCCGTGAAAACGCCTATTATGAGGAGGCGGAACGCTTGGGCTGCGTCCGCGACTCCACCTACGTGATGCTCACCGGCTGCAACGCCCAGGCGGGAGAATTGGGCGTCAGCATCCTGCTGGGCAACCATCGGCCTCAGGATTATCCTACCGCCATTTTCGCCATCAACGATCTGGTGGCGTTGGGGGCGATGCGGGAATTGCAGCGCAGCGGCCTGAACGTGCCCCGGGATATTGCGCTGGTGGGCTGTGATAACGCCTTTTTCGCCCCCTACCTGACGCCGTCCCTCACCACCGTGGACCTGCATCCCTCCGAGCATGGCCGGGCCGCCGTGGCGGAATTGATCATGTCCATCAACGCAGGCCATCCCATTTCTTTCAATCAATCCTTTGAAAGCAGCCTGATTGTGCGGGAAAGCTGCGGCGCGTCCCTGGGTGTGCGCACCTTCGACAGGTGACCGTATGCGCATCCGGATGATCATTCCAAGATCACGTCGGCAGAGGCGACCCTGACCGGGCTTAAAATGCAGCCGGAAGCGAGAGCATCCAAAAATGCAAGAAAAACGGCTGTTAAAATAATTATGGTTCTTCACGTTTTCTTAGGGTATTCCGCATAACAGTTCCCTCATCCGGTGATGAGGTGGATTGTTGGAACGCATACCCGGACTTTCCGTGAAGAACCATATTTTTGTGCAGAAAACG
>CADBCX010000081.1 GCA_902793245.1 uncultured Eubacteriales bacterium
TGGCGGAAGGCTCTGACTATCAGCAGAGCAAGGCTGCCAGTATGGAATGGTATCCGGAGATCAAATTTGAAGAAACGCTGGCGGACGACAGCTTCACCCTTGCCATCAGCGGGAGCGAATACATGGATGGCAGCTGGACGTTCACCCTCGATGGGGATTATTTCACCTTCACCTTTCCGGCTGACGACTACAACGGCTTCGGTATGGCCCAAGTCGTGCTGCTGGCAGTTGGCGAATATTATGGGATGAACACGTCCCTGCTTACCGGTTATATCGCCGGCCTGGGCAACATGGGGCTGGAGAACAAGTATTTTATCATGGAAGACGATGAAACCGCGGGAACGAGGACGATGAAAATCTACGCGGCCGGCGCCTATGACATGGCAGAGCTGGATCAGATGGTGATCAACGAAACTGCGCTGCCCTTCGGCCCGCTGACTGCGGATTACAACAGCATGTCCGCTCATTCCGGGAAGATCGTGATGGTCGTCAATGGCAGCATGAACTATGCGACGATCCTGCTGGGCGAATACGGCGGACTGGACGAATTGGCTTATCAGTCCATCATGAACGCCATGAACATTCTGCAGCCCCGGGGATGGGAAGACTTTGCTGCGAATTACCATGAGCTCAAGGATGCTGAAACGGACAAGTACACCGTGACGGTGAACACCCAGGAAGAAGCCGTTCGGGAAATCATCGACGATCCCCGTGAAGATTATCAGTGGGTGATCATCCGCATAGGGGATGAATCTATGCTGATGGATGGAATTGCCGTGGAAGGCGACACCGGCGAGGAAGGGTTCATGATCGACGAAATCTTTAACGGTACGGAGTGGGAAAGCGGCAATCTGCATCTGACCATCGTTTGGCAGGATGGATACTATAAGGCCGTCGTGACGGAAAACGGCGAGGAAAAATGGGTGTATCTCTGCGAATACGGCGATTATATCGACGAGGCTGCGGAAGCCATGTTCTCCTGCCTGACCGGCATTGGCACAGGGGACGAGGAACTGACGAAAACGCAGGAAGATCATGGACAGGCCGCCTTCTATTATAACTTTATCACGAAAGAAATGGTCTGGCAGAAGGCGGACGGAACCAATGTGATTTTCACCCAGGCGGTGGGTCAGGAATAATCCTGCAGGGCTTACGCACGAATTACGATCGTATGAACAAATCCAACCCAAAGCCTTCCCCTTGAGGGGAAGGTGTCAGGCGCGGAACCAAAACGGCTCAATGCACCGGAGACAATTCGCGCCTGACGGATGAGGTGTAACCCCAAACTACAGTTTTGTGTTGCAACGGAGGAGTTCACCTCATCCGAGCCGTGCGAATTGACTTGACTACTCTCTCCATCTTGGTTCCGCACGGCCCACCTTCCCCTCAAGGGGAAGGCTTTTGGATTGCCTGCTGTTTTTTCACAGTTTGTTCATCCATGCGTAAACCCTGAATAATACTGGACATTTACTGGACACTTTCGAAAAAAATGATTATAATGTTTATATAGGCGATTATCCCCGTAAAGGATACCGATGATCCGCATGGAGGGACGAGAAAGTGACGGAACAAATCCTGGCTGGCTTTCCGGCGTTGATGGATGCGGGCTTTATGTCCACGCATTATCTGGAAATCCTGTCCTTTTTGCCCGTCACCGCGCTGATGGCGCTGCTGGCCGTCATTGTGCATATGGATGAGACGCTCCGTCCGGGGCAGCGGAAAACGCTTCGGCTCATTATTCTTGTGGTTGCCAGCCTGATTCTCCAGAACTTTCTGGACTACCGGCTGTCCATCGGCCCCGGCCATTGGCTGATGAGAACCCTGGCGGACATCTACGGGTATGCGGCGCGCCCGGTGATTCTCGCGCTTTTTTTGCGATTGATCGCGCCGGAAAAGAAAATGAGCGGGGTATGGGTGCTGATCGGGGTAAACGCGGCGCTTCATCTGACCGCGCTTTTGCCCAATGTGAATATCTGCTTCCGTATTTCAGCGGACAACCATTATTTAAGCGGGCCGCTGACCAATCTGTGTCTGATCATCAGCGGGATCCTCCTGTTCCAGCTCCTGATCTGGACGCTGCTGATTTTTCGTTCAAACATCCGGCGGGAAGGCATGCTGCTGATCCTGGTGATTCTGCTGATTCTGGCAGGTATTCTGCTGGATGGATCGGTAGGTGTGTTCAGTCAGCCCATTACGTTTTTGACGCTTGCCATCATAATCAGCTGCATGACTGACTTCTGCTGGACATTTTATGTACATTCCGTGATACCCTTTTAATGGCATGGAAAGGAGGGTGATAAGCATATGAGTGTCGCGGAATCATTCGTTGAAAGGCTCTACAGCGATGACAGTTTCCTGATCTCTGTGATCAAGGCTTCCGGTATCAATGACGTGCCGAAGGGCCACAAGACAACGGAAACGGAAACAGACGAAATGATGGCCAGGGCAGCCCGGCAGCTCGGCTACGAAATCAGCACGGAAGAATATGCCGCCGCGATAAAGGCGCAGACCCAGAAAGTGGGCGCATGGAAGGCCATCAAGTTCCTGATCAGACTGACAAGACTGGCGAAAAAGGCGGAAAAGGGCAAGATATAAACGGGAGAGGGAAACAAGATGAAAAGAATGAAATGGTTGGCTCTGCTTCTGGCGGTATGTCTGCTTTTCGGAAGCATCAACATTTTGGAAACCCCGGCATCCGCCGAGGAGCAGAAGGTTTATACCCATAACGGGCGCGTAACACTGATGGACGGCTCCACCGTGGATACGCCGGTTCTTGGATTCGAGGACGCGGCGGCTGTGATCGGCGCTGTGCTGCCCCAGCTGGGCGGGACGGAGCAGACCCAGCTGACCCCCTGGCGCGATCTGACGGATGCCTTCGGAAACCGATATTACGTGTTCCAGCAAATGTATAACCATACCACCGTGCTGGGCGGCGCGGTCAAGGTGATCACCAACAGCGCGGGGGATATGCTGGGCTTGACGGCCTCCCTGGAACCGAATCCATCGGAAGAAGCCGCGGGAGAAAGCATTACCGGAGAGCGGGCGCAGGAGATCGTGCTGGCCCATGCCGCGGAAGTAAAGGAGCAGGTTCTGGAAGTGATCGAAGGCCGCACGGAACAAATGATCCTGCCCATCACGCTGGAGATTGATCCGGTGGAAGAGGACGAGGAGGGCAGCCGGTATGTCTGGGTGGTGTATACCGACAATCCGGACAATGGCCAGGCGCGTTCTTCCGATCTGCCGTATCTGGCCCATTATGTGACGATGGACGGCGAATACCTGTACAGCCTGCCCACCATCATCCCCGGCGACGAGGCGGGCGCCAGCGGATTTGACGCCAGCTATGTGTTTGAGTTCATGGAGCCCGTGGATTATACGGGATATGTGGATCTTTCCAGCGGCGAGGAAATGGAAATCTCCGTCACGGTGATGCGGGATCAGCGGACCGGCATGTATTACCTGGGCAATCTGGAACGGCGCATCGTGGTGGCGGACTGCTGGGATTTTCTCTATGGCGGCGGCCGGGTTGTGCTGGAATACAGCCCGGATAATCTGGAATGGGATCAGACGGGGCTGCTCACACTGTATAACTACTGCCGGGCGTATGACTATTATCGGGCCATCGGCTGGATCGGAGGCGACGGACTGGGCACCCCGATCCTGGTGCTGAACAATTATTGCGACAAGAACCGCAAGCCGGTAAATAATGCCTGCTACGCGGGATATTATCTGGGCTGGCAGCTTTTCCTGGCCAGCAACGGCAATGATTTCTCCCAGTGCCTGGACGTTCTGGGCCATGAATTTACCCACTGCGTGACCGGAAGCGTGATGACCTACAACGCGTACATGAACGATTACGGCGCGATCAACGAGGCCATGTCCGACATTCAGGGCAAGACCTGCCAGATGCTGACGGAGGGCGCGGAGAATACCAGCTGGATCTTGGGCGACCACAGCATGATGCCGGTCCGCGACATGGCGGAACCCCATCGCTTTTCCCAGCCGGAATTTACCTGGGACGCATACTATGTGCCGAATGTGAAGACGCCGACGACCCTGAATGACCGGGGCGGCGTGCATCGCAACTCTTCCCTGCTGAATCGTCTGGCCTGGCGGCTTTATGAAAAGGGCGGCATGACGCCGGAAGAAGGCCGCGCCTTCTGGTTCACGGTTGACTGCGCCATGGTGCCGGGCACGGATTATCCCCAGCTGGCGGAGCTGCTGCCCTGGGCGCTGCGGGCCACGGGACTGACCCAGTTCGAGACGGAACTCCAGCGGGCGCTGGACGCCACGCGCCTGGGCATGGAGAGCATTCCGGATACCT
This sequence comes from uncultured Eubacteriales bacterium, assembly GCA_902793245.1. Classification (GTDB taxonomy): domain Bacteria; phylum Bacillota; class Clostridia; order Christensenellales; family Aristaeellaceae; genus RUG563. The sequence continues at coordinate 4,325 of CADBCX010000081.1, forward strand.
TCGACCCGGACCGGGCGCTGCTGACGCTGCGGCTGCCGGAGAATGAAATCTATTCCGACGGCCAGTGGATCATGAGCGTTTACACGGTCAACACCGACAGGCTGATGGAAAACGTGATGGGCCTTTTCAGCAGCCTGAAATCCGGCGACATCAGCGTGCTGCCGGAGTACATACAGCGGCAGGCGGCCGCGCTGAATGTGGAATCTCCGGAAAATCAGGCGGAGAAAAAGGGATTCTGGGAGATCTTCCTGGAAGAGTTCACAAAAGAACTTCAGAAAATGAATCAGCCGGAGACACAGCGTTTGGAGGAAAAAGAGAAAATCCGCCAGGATCTGAAGGACTGGATCAGGGAGCAGGTGCGGGGCGTGTTTTACACCTCCTCCACCAACGCGGGGCAGGACGGACAAACCATGCGGATCGTCGGCATTCCCGGATATACGGTTCCGATTCTGATGCATGGGATTTATAATAACCAAACCAGTGCGCTGGAGGACAACGGCATTCTGTTTTTCCTGGGCGGCCAGTGGATCGATTTGAACTTCCTGAGCAATCAGACGGAAGAATCGGAAACAAAGACGCAGGATGTTCCTCCCGAAGTGGACGCGCTGGTGAATCGGTTTATCGCGGGGATAAGCAATATCCAGAGCCTGGACGACGCGCTGAGCCTGGTATTCTATCGCGTCGAGGGCGGCGCGGCCATTGAACTGCCGACGGCCAATCTGGCGGACATTCAGCCCGCGCTGACGACCCTGAGCGCAAGCCAGGAAGACGAAGCGTTCCCCGCGCCGCGGAAATCCCGGCCGAAAACAGAAAACTAAAAGGAAGCAGGAGGAGAACAAAAATGGCGCAGAAAAAGTCTGTGTTTCAAAAAATGACGGTCCTGGTCATGGCGGTCACTTTGGCGCTGTCCCTGATGCCCGCTTTTGCGCTGGCGGAAGAAGCAGCCAAAACGGAAGAAGCGGTGTTTCAGCATTGGAACGAGGATGCCCCGGCGCTGAACGCGCTGATCAGCTATGTGGAAGCGGTGACCGACGAGAACTCCCCGGACTATATTCCGAAAGAAGACCGCATCGCTGTGTTCGATCTGGACGGCACGCTGATGTGCGAGACCTATCCCTTCTGTTTTGAATATATGGTATTCGCGGACTACGCGCTGAAACATGCGGATCAGATGCCCGCGGATGTGCTGGCGGTGGCGCAGGAGATCGTGGACGCCGCGGGCAAAGCGAAGCCGGATGGCATGAGCACCCGGCAGGCCGCGGCGGCCGCTGTCGCCTATCAGGGCATGACCATGGATCAGCTTGCGCAGATCGTGCGGGACTTCAAGGACAGCGAAGCCTGGGGCTTCACCGGCATGAAGCGTGGCGAGGCGTACTACAAGCCGATGCTGGAGGTGTTCGACGCGCTGCTGGCCAACGACTTCACCGTCTATATCGTCACGGCTACCGAGCGCAACATCGTCCGGGCGGTGATCGAAGGCACGCTGGACATCCCGCCGTCCCATGTGATCGGCACGGAGTATGGCTACACCTCCACGAACCAGGGCGGCACAGCCGACACCGACTACACCTTCCAGCCCTCGGATCAGGTGGTTTTCGACGGAAATTACTACGGTGAAAATGCCAAGATGAGCAAGGTGGATGCCATTGTGCGCGAGATCGGGCAGCAGCCGGTGCTGGCGTTCGGCAATTCCTCCGGCGATTTGGCTATGGAAATCTATACCATTTCCAATAATCCTTACAGAAGCGCGGCGTTTATGGTGGCTGCGGACGATGAGGTTCGGGATTACGGCAATGCCGAAAAGGCCGAGGGGCTGCGGGAAAAATGGGAAAGCCTGGGCTGCCATGTGATCTCCATGGCTAACGACTGGAAAACAATCTATGGGGAAGATGTGGCGAAGACCGGTGAATTCCACCAGCCGGAGGTGCCGGCGCCGGTGAACGCTGAAGAAAATGCCGCGCCGGAAGCGGAGATGGAATCATCCGAAGAAACCGGCAGCGTTCAGTATGTCCTGTATCTGGGCACCAATGACAAGGATACCAACAAGCCTGTGTTCACCCAGGCGGAAGCCATCCAGCGGACGAAAGAAATCCTTCTGAAGCACTTCGGCGGCTACACCATTCAGGAAGCGCACGGCGGCTGGATTGACAATGGTATCGAGTATCAGGAATACACGCTTGTGATTTATCTGAGCGACACCACCCTGGACGCGGTTCACGCGGCGGCGGATGAGATGATCGAGACCTTCCGCCAGAGCTCTGTGCTGATTCAGGCCAACCCCACGAAGACGGAATTCTACTCCGCGCAGCCCGGTACGGCGGGCAGCAATATCCCACTCAAGGATAACGCGGAGGAAGCGGAATACCAGATCAAGGTCGCTATGCAATATCTGCTGGAGAAAGCCTGGGGTGACAAGGTCAACGATGCCCGCATATATGTGGAAAAGGTGTATACTTCCGAGGAAGAGCAGGCGGATGTACTGCTGAAATCACTGAATCTTGGTTTGGATGAGGTGGCTTTTGCGGTCTGTTATGAGCTGCACCCTGCCGAGGGCGTCGATATCCATGAATTCCTGGCCGGCACCGGGGAATATGACGAAGAATCCGGCTGGGTGAAGGATAAGACTGCGGTTGGTATTCTCCGTCCGAATGCGGAGGGAGAGCCTGCGTATGTCATTACGGAATTCGGGACGGGATTCTGAACAAAGAAAAGCTCCGAAAAGAACGGAGCAGGGGCGATTTCGGATAATTCGATTGAACAAAGCCGTGTATGAGCGACGAATGTTACTTCCTGATTGGCGCTTTGTCTTCCTCAGGCAAATATGATGCTTGTCACAGATGAGTCATCCAGCTATGCTGTAAAGGGTGGTTTTCAAACCACCCTTTACAGCATAGCTCAGATAAAAATATTCCATTAAAACGGCGGGTCGATGGCAAAAGCCTTTCCATCCAGATCAGCCAGGCAGCCGCTTACATGCAGCGTCAGTTCCGTGGCGCAGAGGCGCAATGAAGTCGTTTTGTACCGCTTGTTGAACGCCCGGTCGCCATACTTGTCGTCGCCCAGAATCGGATGGGCGAGGAAGGCAAGATGCGCCCGGATCTGGTGGGTGCGTCCGGTCAGCAGCGTGACCAGCAGCCGGGAGATTGCGCCGTCAAAGTCCAGCGTTTCGTATTGGGTGGCAATGGGCAGCGCGCCGGGCGTTTCATGGGTCGCGATGCGCACGGTGGCCGTCTCCGCGTTTTTGATCAGATAGGCTTCCTTTAACGCCGCCGGGGGCCGCATTTCACCCCGCACCAGGCACTGGTATTTTTTGTCCAGCGCGCGGTTTTTGAACGCCTCCAGCAGAACGCTTTCGCTCTCATCGTCCTTGCACAGTAGCAGCAGCCCGCAGGTGGGATGGTCCAGGCGGTGGCACAGGCGGGGCGTATAGGCTCCTTTTGCCCGTTCCGCCATCAGGGAAAGCACGGTCATACCGCCCCATTCGTCCTCGTCGCAGCTGATCCCGGCGGGCTTGTTCAGAAGCAGGATACGATCGTCCTCATACACCACGGGCAATTCCGGCGCATAGCCCGTATACAGCTGAATTCGCTGGCCGGAAAGCACCGGGGTTTCTTTGCCGCTTCGCTTTCCGTCCACCTTCACGTCCCGATGGGAAAAGGCATCCCGCGTCACAGCGGCGGGCAGCAGGGAAAAGGCCAGAGAAATGTATTTATCCAGCCGCATTCCCTCCGCCCGGCCCGGCACGACGGCCTCATAAATGCGCATCAGTTCAGCACCGCCGGGGGCATGCCGATCCAGCGCACGGTCTGTAAATGCAGCTGGGACAGCGCTTCCAGCATCCGGGGTGTGGGCAGCACGCAGAGCATGCTTTCCATCACTTCCCGCATCTCCTTCAGGCTGGCGCCCTGCTTCGCCATCATGCGCAGGTCTTCCAGGGCTTCTTCTTCATCGTACTCCGGACGGACGGCCCCGGTCAGCGCCCCGCGCATGGTTTCGCAAGAGGCGGTTTCCTCGGGCAGCAGGCCGTTGAGCCCGCCCAGCATCATTTCCCGGGTGATGGACACTTCGGTGGCCGGCATCTTGGAAAGGACGGACAGCAGATGCTCCGGGTCGGCCAAGCCGGGATGCAGGAGCAGCATTTCTCCTTCCGGGGTTTTGGTATAGTCAAACGCGGCGCGCAGGTAGCGGGCAATCAGCAGCGCCGCCACCGCGTCGGTGTCCTTGCTCATGTTCTGATAAAAATGCGTCAGCGGCACCGAGGCGTGCAGGAATCCGGACAGATAAAGCAGGCTGTGCAGCGTGGCGTCAAAGGAAAACAGGCGCTTGCGCGTTTCCGCGTAGCGTTCGGACTGCATCGCTCTCGTGATGGGCTCGATGAGTTCCGGCGCAAGGCAGACCCGGGCGCTGTCCTCGTCCACCACCTGCAGCGTGCACCACAGCCGGGAGATCAGCGCTTCCGTAGCGGTGATTTCGTCCCAATCATCCAGAAAGGTTTCCCCGCCGTCCATCAGCATGCGCTTCACCAGATCGTCCTCTCTGGGCGAGAGAAAGCAGGTTTCCTGTTCCGCGCGTTCCAGCACCAGGCGTTTCAGATCCTCCTGGCTGGGCACGCGGGTTTTGATTTCCTGGGAATAAAACGATATATAGAATAAATCCTGTGCTTCATCAGCGCAAAGTTTTCCGAAGATACCCTGGGCCGGGCAGCGGTACAGCCTGTCCTGGCATGCTTCCAGCTGACGCTCCCGCATCACGCTCATCGTCTTATCGCACCAATGCTCCACCCGGCTTGTGCTCGTTCTGAACAAGTTCCGCTACGCTCCCTTCCGTCGGTAAACTTCCGTTCCTCTTTTGTGAACCGGTATTCCCTTACCATACAAATTATACAGGCAAATAACAGCCTGTCAAGCTTTTTTGCATGGAATCCCAGTTTATCCAAAGCAATGGGGAAAAACAATGAATAAAACGGCTGACGCCCCCGTCAATAAAACGAAGGCGTCAGGGAAAAAAGCTGTGTTCTGCTTACCGGTAAAACTGCATATCCGCGATATAGATGATATACTTTTCCGTATTTCCTGCATAGAACCCTTCGTTTGTTCCGCCGTCGAGGAAGAAATCCATTTTTGTCACACCGGAATAGGTTCTGCCCAGAGAACAATTCTGGTAATTGCCGGAATTGATATCATCCAGGTAAATGTACGTGGAGCCCGCGTAAGCGCCATAGGTATAGATTTCCACCCGGAAACGCTTCAAACGGGCATACTCGTAGTATTGATAGGGGTGGCCGTTCCGAATCCCTATGGAACTGACGGTTTCGTTGTTAAAGTACGCTGTGAGTTCAGGATAGCTGTCCGTGCGTTCACTGTACCAGATCACCCACCAGAACGTGGTATAGCGGTTGTTATCGGAAAGATTGTTCAGATTCAGGTATTGTTCCGAATTCATGCCGCTGCTCAGCGCGGGCTTGAATTGGGTATCCCAGCTAGAAGGATAGACAATTGCATTGCGCGGGCTGCCGCCGGAGGTTCCGCCGCCGGCCTGGGAGTTGCCGGTGGATGAAGACCCGGAATTGCCGCCGCCGAAAGGACTGGGGGATATGATGCGGCACCCCGATTCGATCGTGGTCATCCAGGCGGCTTCATAGACCCAGTAATTGATCGAATCGAATTTCCAGTACCTTGCGGCTTCCGAAGAATTGAGCGGCGCAACCGTGACGGTATAGTATCCCGTGCCGGGAAAAGAGATTTTCACTTCCTCACAGGTGTTTACGCTGCTTTTGTTGTATGTGGCGGAGGGCGCCCAGATGAACGAACGGTTTCCCCCCTGGCCCTGCTGGGTTACCCGGTAAAAGCCATGCTGCACTTCATTCCCGTCCTGCTTATAGGCGCCCACCAGGTTATGCTGGCTCACATTCGCTACGCCGGAGGAAGAACTCAGAACGATGTATGAATTTTTATAACTGGAGTTCACATAAAACAGCTTTGCTTGTTTTGTGCTGCCGGTAACGGTTTCGGCGTGGGCAGGGGAAAAACAGCCAAAGGCAAGTATGCATACAAGAAGCAGCGATAGGACAGATAAACCTTTTTTCATGAAGCACGCCCCCCTCTTTAGAATGATTTCACATTCATTATACCGGCCGCTGAAAATAAAGTCAAGACAGCCAAAAGATTGTTACATTTGGCAGCTATACAAAAGAAATACATCTTTTTTGGGTTGACATTTTTCGCATACGGCGTCATAATGACAAATGAACGTTTTTCCGTAAAAAGGAGGGATCGTTCTGAAACGAATGATCGTCATTGCCGGACACTACGGCAGCGGGAAAACCGAGCTGGCGGTGAGCCTGGCGATGGATTTAGCGAAACAGGAAAGCCGGGATTATCCCCGTCTGGCGGTCGTTGACCTGGATGTGGCCAACCCCTACTTCCGTTCCCGGGAACGCAAGGCGCTTTTGGAGGAGCACGGCGTGACGCTGTACGGCGACGCCTACAATTCCACCGGCGCTACCGCCGAGCTGCCCGCCCTCACCGCCGCGTTGCGCGCGCCCCTGGAGGACGAAGGCTGCCAGGTCCTCATCGACCTGGGCGGCAACGACGCCGGGGCCCGGGTGCTGCGGCAGTTCGGGAAGTATTTTCAGGGGGACGACCACGAGCTGTGGGCCGTGGTGAACTTCCGGCGGTATGAAACGCGGGATGTGGAAAGCAGCCGGGAACATGTGGAATCCATTCAGAATGAATTGCAGATTCCCGTCACCGGCCTGGTGAACAACACCCAGCTGCTGCGGGAGACCACCCCCGACATCATGCGGGAGGGTCATGAAAAAGCGGAAGCCCTGTCCCGGGAAATGCAGATTCCCTTATTATTCACCTGTTATCCCGCGGGCATCATCGCCCCGGAGGACATCAAGGGCCTTGCGCCCCTGCGTCCCCTGGGACTGTATATGCGGCCCGCATATTTGGATAAATGACTTA
>CADBCX010000082.1:0-2639 GCA_902793245.1 uncultured Eubacteriales bacterium
ACGTGGCTGAGCTTGAGGGTGATGTGATAATCATCGTTGGCAGCGGAAGCGGTGGTTCCGACGCTGCAGAGCGCGCCGACCATCACAAGCGTAAGGAGTAATGCGAGATACTTTTTCATGTGGCTCTTCCTTTCCTGCTCCGGTTATGATCAATCGGAGACTGTTTAAATTTTTCAATTGCGAAGCAATTTACGCTTTAAATGTTAACACACGATGAACCTGAAGTCAACAAATGGCAGATGTTTGACGGGCAATACGACTAAAAATCGGCGCTTTCACCAGAACATTTAACTGAATTTTGTGAATTTTGACGATTGCGTATTGCTTAATTCTATGATTAAATTAAACAGAAAATTTGCGAAAAATCCCTGCTGCGCAAAGAAGGTGCCGGATTGAGTAAAAAGGTGACATTAAAAGATATTGCGGAGGCCACCGGCGTCACGACGGCCAGTGTCTCCATGATCCTGAATCGGAAGAATCTCTCGCGTTTTACGCCGGAACTTGTCGCCCGGGTCCTGGAAGCGGCCCAGGAACTGCAGTATGTTCCGCCGTCTGCCCGGAACAAGACCAGGCAGATTGCCGTGATCAGTCCGTCTGTCAACAATGCCTATCATACGACGATCATGATGGGGATCGACCGTGCTGCGCTTGCGAGCGGCTATGTAGCGCAGATCTATAACACATACTGGAATCCGCTCACGGAACTCACGATCCTCAATATGCTTGCACAGCAGAATGTCGCCGGCATTATCTACCTGATGAATCCGCTGCAGGCAGAGCGGGCGAGGGAAATCGACAGAAGCATCCCGATTGTTGCGATCGGAGACATCGTGAACGAGCTTGGAATCGACACGGTGGATGTCAATAATTTTCAGGCGGGGGAGATGGTCGCCGAGTATCTGATCGGCCTTGGCCACAAACACATCGCCTATCTGACCACGTCTCTGAATGCGCATCACATCTCCCGTGTGCGCCGCTGCGACGGGCTGCAGGCCGCGTACCGTCGCCTGTGCCCGGAGGGCAGCGTGACGGTATACTGCAAGGATAACGGCTATGAGCAGGAAATCCAGTCCGTTACGATTGAGATGGATTCCGGCAGAGAACTTGCCTATGAGTGTATCCAGAACCCGAAGATTACCGGCATTGTCGCCATCAATGACATGGTTGGCTACGGCGTGCTGGACGGCCTCCTGGAGAAGGGCTTTCGGGTGCCGGAGGACTACAGCCTGTGCGGCTTTGACAATGTGTTTCCGTCCGGCTTCCGTCGGATGGACCTGACGACGGTGGACCACTCCACCCAGGATCACGGCGCGAGTGCCTTTCATCTCCTCCGGGAGAGAATGGAAGAGCGTCCGGAGAAGATGGCGGACTATCCGATTACGCGCCTGGAGTATCGCAGCCGCCTGGTCATTCGCGGCAGCACGGGGAGACCCCGGGAAGGGACAGCAGTATGAACAGATATGAAGTGACCATGACCCATACGGAAGAAAGCCTGAAAGCCCTTTCGCATATGCAGTATGATCTGTTTTGCATCCGGAACTATATTGCGCGAAACCTTCTGAGTGTTGCAGTCGTTGTGATCGGCGCGATGAACTTCTCCCATTTCTGGGGTATCGCGCTGGTTGCCTACGGCGCCTATCTGATGACCAGTACCTACAGCCAATCGAATTACACGACTAAAAAGCTTGTCGAGACCATCAAGGCCTCGGGAAAAGGCTTCACCGAACCCCTTGACCGGTTTATCGCCATTGTCACCGACGATGAAACCGTCAGCGCGCCCGTGCCCCGGTTCGCTTTTGAGGAAACAGCGGCGCTTGCCGACTTCATCATGAAGGAGATGCGCAGAATGCCCCAGGAGGATTTCACCCATTTCAACGACCAGGGCCGCGCCCGCATGGTGGACGTGGGCGAGAAAGCGCCGACCCACCGTACCGCCGTCGCCGCCGGGCGGGTGCTGGTGAACCGGGAGACCTTTGATTTGATCCGTTCCGGCGGCATGAAAAAAGGCGACGTGCTAACCGTCGCGCAGATTGCGGGCATCATGGCCGCCAAGCACACCCCGGACTGGATTCCCATGTGCCATCCGGTGCCCCTGAACGGCATCGACTTAAAGCTGTGGCTGGACGAAACGCGGCTGTCCGTGGAGATCGAGGCCACCGCAAAATGTGACGGCAAAACCGGCGTGGAAATGGAAGCCCTCACCGCGGTCAGCGGCGCAGCCCTGACGGTGTACGATATGTGCAAGGCCGTGCAGCGGGATATGGTGATTGCGGATATCCGCCTGCTGAGCAAAACCGGCGGGGTGCATGGGGACTATTGCAGAAAGGACGACTGACATGAGCGAAATAAAATATACCGCCGCCGTCATCACGGTGAGCGACAAAGGCTTCCGGGGCGAGCGGGAAGATACCAGCGGCCCCGCCCTGTGCGGGATGCTGCAAGAGCAGGGCTGGCAGGTGGTTTATACCGCCATGATGCCGGACGAAAAGGACATGATCCGCCGGGAACTGATTTCCTGCGCGGACGAAAAGCAGGCGGCGCTGGTGCTGACCACCGGCGGCACGGGCTTCTCTCCCCGGGACGTGACCCCCGAAGCGACGCTCTCCGTGGTGGAACGGCTGTGCCCCGGCATCCCGGAA
>CADBCX010000082.1:2693-13867 GCA_902793245.1 uncultured Eubacteriales bacterium
CCCGGCATCCCGGAAGCCATGCGCGCCGAGAGCATGAAAATCACGCCCCACGGCTGCCTGTCCCGGGAAACGGCGGGCATCCGGGGCCGCACGCTGATCATCAACCTGCCGGGCAGCAAAAAGGCCAGCACGGAAAACCTGGCGGCGGTGCTCAAGCCCATCCGCCACGGGGTGGAAATGCTGCAATCCGCCGGTTCCGCCGACTGCGCCGCGCCGGAAAAGCCTGCTCAGAAAGCCCCGGAAAAGCCCTCCATGGACGCCTGGATGAAGGAAGCCAAGGCCCATCCCGACGCGGACAAGGTGGGCATGTACCTGGTTCACAACGGCGTGGTGCGCGCCACCGCCCGCAGCAAGGTGCGGCAGGGGAACGAAACTGCCAAGCCGGTCATCGGGATGCGGTTCTCCTGTGACTGGGAGAAAGCCCAAACGGCAATAGAAGCAGCCAAGGCCATGGAAGGCGTTTATTATATCCGGGCCTGGGTCAACGAAGGCACGCTCCAGGTGGGGGACGACATTATGTTCGTCCTCATCGGCGCGGATATCCGTCCCCATGCCGTGGACGCGCTGCAAGCGTTGGTCGGCAGGCTGAAAAACGAATGCGTGACCGAAAACGAGCTCTTTTCTGACAAAGACGCTTGATTTACCGCCGCTGCAAGCGCGGACAGGAAAACGCTTCCTGCAAAAAAACCGGAAGCCTTGATGCATAAGGCTTCCGGAAATGATGAAGTTATAGAAAACCCGAATTGCCGTAGGTGTCTCCAGGGGCCTGCTATGCTGCCAGTCTGTCAATTGGCCTGCAGCGCGTCGTAGCCCTCTTCGCCGGTGCGGACGCGGACGACATTCTCCACGTCGTACACAAAGATCTTGCCGTCGCCGATATGGCCGGTATGGAGCACAGCGCGGGCGGTGTCGATCACCTGGCGCACAGGCACCTTGCTGACCACGATATCCACCTGCACCTTGGGCAGCAGCGTCACTTCCACGGGGGTGCCGCGGTAGTATTCCGGCTTGCCCTTCTGCATGCCGTAGCCCATCACGTTGGTAACGGTCATGCCGGTGATGCCGATCTTGTTCATGGCGGCTTTCAGGCCCTCCAGGCTGCCGGGACGGCAGATGATCTGCACCCGGGTATAGACCGGCGCGTCGGGGGCTTTTTCCTTCGCCTTGCGCGGCGCTTCTTCCTTTTCGGGAGCAACCGCGGCAATCACGGCAGGCTCCGCGTCTTCGTAAGTGCTGTCGGGCATCATGGCATAGCCCGCGTAGGCGGTGGGCAGGCCGTGCTCGGAACGGTCCAGGCCCATGATCTCGTCCGCCGCGTCGGCGCGGAGGCCGATGGTCTTTTTAATCAGGGCAAAGACCACGGTGATAACCACGGCGGTCCAGGCGATGGTGGAAAGCACGCCCAGGCACTGTACGCCCAGGAACTTGAAACCGCCGCCGTAGAACACGCCCTTCATGGTGGAAACGCCGGTGGCGAAGAAGCCGGTCAGGACGGTGCCCAGCGCGCCGCAGACCCCATGCACGGAAATCGCGCCTACCGGGTCGTCGATCTTGACCACTTTATCAAAGAAGCTGATGGACATCACCACCGCCAGGCCGCAGGCCGCGCCGATGACAGCGGCCCCGAAGGGGTTCACCGCGTCGCAGCCCGCCGTGATGCCGACCAGGCCCGCCAAAGCGGCGTTGAAGGTCATGGACACGTCCGGTTTGCCGTAGCGCACCCAGGTGAAGATCATCGTGACCAGGGTAGCGACCGCCGCCGCTAAGTTGGTGTTGAAGAACACCAGCCCGGCGGATTCAATCAGCTCGTCGCTGTCCATGCCTACGGTGGAAGCGCCGTTGAAGCCGAACCAGCAGAACCACAGGATGAACACGCCCAAGGCGGCGATGGACAGGTTATGGCCCAGGATGGCCTTGGGCTTGCCGTCCTTGCCGTACTTGCCGATGCGGGGGCCCAGCATCTTCGCGCCGATCAAGGCGCACACGCCGCCCACCATATGCACGGCGGTGGAACCGGCGAAGTCATGGAAGCCCATTTCCGCCAGCCAGCCGCCGCCCCAGATCCAATGCCCGGACACGGGATAGATGAACAGGGAAATCGCGGCGGAGTACAGGCAGTAAGCGGAGAACTTGGTGCGCTCCGCCATGGCCCCGGAAACGATGGTGGCGGAGGTGGCGCAGAACACCGTCTGGAAAATCGCGTAGGCCCAGAGCGGCACGCCCGCGGGCAGCACCGCGCCGTAATCCTTCATGATGAAGGGGTCGATCCAGCCGAACAGGCCCGTGCCCGCGCCGAACATGATGCCGAAACCGATCAGCCAGTACAGCGGCGTGCCGATGCAAAAGTCCATCAGGTTCTTCATCAGGATGTTGCCCGTGTTCTTGGCCCGGGTGAAGCCCGCTTCGCACATGGCAAAGCCCGCCTGCATAAAGAACACCAGCGCCGCGCCCAGCAGCACCCAAATCGTGTTCGCGGGAGAAAACGCCATTTTCGTTACTTCCAATGCTGTTTCTTCCATTCCTGTCACTTCCGTTTCTGTTTTAGATTTCCAACAAAGCCATAAGAAAAAGCGCAGGGGTGCGTCCAGCACACCCTTGCGCCTTGTTGGAATGAGGGCATTGTATACCGCGTTTTCCCGTTTGTCAAGGGGCAGAACAATCAAAGAACAATCGGTTTTTTCCGTATCCCGCTGACAATTGTATTGCGATCCATGCGCCCCGGGCGGAAAAAAGGATGGACAGAAAAATATCTTCCATCATAGGGTTTTGGAAAACAACGTCGAATAAATAAGCAATATGGATTTCACCGCAAAGGAGGACGGGCTTATCAATACAATGGAACGCGCCGCGAGGCTTCAGGAAATCGACCGAGTGATCGAGAAAGGAATATTCCGCGCCACCTGGGAATCGCTGTCCCGGTTCCGCACGCCGGATTGGTATCAGGACGCGAAATTCGGCATCTTTATCCATTGGGGCGTCTATTCCGTCCCCGCTTTCCGGAACGAATGGTATCCCCGGAACATGTATATCCGGGACAGCGACGAATATAAACACCACATCGAAACCTACGGCCCCCATAAACAGTTCGGCTACAAGGATTTTATTCCCATGTTCAAAGCAGAACGGTTTGACCCTGCGGCCTGGGCGGCGCTTTTTGAAGAAGCCGGAGCGAAGTACGTGATCCCCGTGGCGGAGCATCACGACGGGTTCCAGATGTACAAAAGCGAGATCAGCCATTGGAACGCCGCCGAAATGGGCCCCTGCCGGGATACAACGGCGGAGCTGAAAGAAGCCCTGAACCGGCGCGGTATTCCCATGGGTGTCAGCAGCCACCGCATCGAGCATTGGTTCTTCCTGGGCCACGGCAAGGAATTTGACTCCGACATTTGCGACCCCATCGACCGGGACGACCTCTACTGGCCTTCCATGCCCGAGCCCAAAGACCATTTCAACCGCGACGCGGAATGCCCGCCCAGCGAGGAGTTCATGGAGGACTGGCTGCTGCGCTGCTGCGAGCTGGTGGACAGGTTCCATCCGGCGGTGTTCTACTTTGACTGGTGGATCCTGCAGAACGTGATGAAGCCTTACATCAAGAAATTCGCCGCTTACTATTACAACCGTTCCCTGGAATGGGGCGTTCAGCCCGCCATCAACTACAAGCAGGACACCTTCATGCTGGGCACCGCCGTGCCGGACATGGAACGCGGCCACTTCGCCGCCACCCAGCCCTTCTTCTGGCAGACCGACACCGCCATCGCCAGGAACAGCTGGTGCTATACGGAACAGAACGACTTCAAAAAGCCTGAGGATTTGGTACGCACGCTGGTGGATGTGGTGAGCAAGAACGGCACGCTGCTGCTCAACGTGGGCCCCAAGGCGGACGGCACCATCGGCCCGGAGGATACGGCGGTGTTGAAAGCCATCGGCGCGTGGCTGAAGCGGAACGGCGAGGCCATTTACGGCACCCGCCCCTGGCGCGTGTTCGGCGAAGGCCCCACCAACGTGGAGGAAGGCCAGTTTGCCGAAAGCAAGGAAAAGCAATACACCGCCCAGGACATTCGCTTCACCGTCAAGGGTGGCTGCCTGTACGCCATCGTGATGGCCTGGCCGGAGGACGGGGAAGTGACCATTCGTTCCCTGTCCCTGCCCGCGTTCATCGGCGGCATTGACAAAGCGGAAGCGCTGGGATATGATGGAAAGGTGAAATGGCATCGTGACGAGGGCGGGCTGCATATTTCCGCGCCGCACATTCATGGCGATATGCCGGTGGCGTTCCGCATACAAATGACCTGACTAAATGGAGGAATACCTATGCGTTCCGAAGTATCCCAGCCGCTTTCCCTGAAAAAGATCCATGTGACCGACCCGTTTTGGGCGCGGGAAATCGGGCTCATCCGCCAGGCTGTCATCCCCTACCAGTGGAAAGCGCTGCATGATCAGATTCCCGACGCCGCGCCTAGCTGGTGGGCGCACAACATGCGCGCCGCGGCGCGGGCGGTGGCAGCCAAGAAAGCGGGCGGGCTGTTCGTTCCCGCCCACCATTCCGAGAAAATCGAAACCCTGCCCGAAGACGGAAAAAAGCCGCTGGAAGACGCTTTCTACGGCTTCGTGTTCCAGGACAGCGACGGCTACAAATGGCTGGAGGCGGTGGCTTACCAGCTGATGAGCAGGCCCGACGCTGCCCTCCAGGCCCAGGCCCAGGAGGCGGTGGACATGATCTGCGCCGCCCAGGAGGAGGACGGCTACCTGGACACCTTCTACACCCTCACCGACCGGGACCGGGCCTTCACCAACCTGCGGGACAACCACGAGCTGTACTGCTTTGGCCATCTGGCGGAAGCGGCGGTAGCCTGGCACCAGGCGACGGGAAAAGACGACCTGCTGAACGCCGCCCGGCGCTTCGCGGAGTGTATTGCCAACAAGTTCGGCCCGGATAAGGAGCGCGGCTGTCCCGGCCACGAAATCGCCGAAATGGCGCTGATGCGGCTGTACGAAGAAACGGGCGAAATCCGGTGGCGCGACCTGAGCCAATTCTTTTTGGATGTCCGCGGCACCGACCCCAACACCTTCGCATTGGAAGAAAACCGCCGCCGGGCGGAAAAGGGCCTGCCCGAGCTGCCCGTATCCTCGGAACGCTACCGGTATCACCAGGCCAATGTGCCCGTTCGGGACATAACGGAGGCCGTCGGCCACGCCGTGCGGCAGATGTATTTGGCCTGCGGCATGGCGGACGAAGCGCGGGTAGCCGACGATGCGAAGATGCTGGATGCCTGCGAGAGGCTGTGGCATTCGGTGGTGGAACAGAAGCTGTACATCACCGGCGGCATCGGCGCCACCCACGTGGGCGAAGCCTTCTCCCGGCCTTACGACCTGCCCGCCGACACCGCTTATTCCGAAACCTGCGCGGCCATTGGCCTGGCTTTCTTTGCCCGCAGGATGCTGCAATTGAAGCCCTTGAGCAATTACGCCGACGTGATGGAGCAGGCTTTATACAACACTGTCCTGTCCGGCATGGCGCTGGACGGCCAGAGCTTCTTCTACGTGAATCCCCTGGAGGTCGATCCCGACGCCTGCGAGACCGACCAGCGGCTTTCCCATGTAAAAGCCGTGCGGCAGAAGTGGTTCGGCTGCGCCTGCTGCCCGCCCAACATCGCCCGCATCGTGTCCTCCCTGGGCCAGTACATCGTCACCCAAAGCAAGGACACGCTGTTCTTCCACCTGTATATCGGCAGCGACATGACCGTGAACCTGGGCGGGTCAGAGATGACGCTGCGCCTGGAAGCCGATCTGCTCAAAAACGGCGATGTGCGCCTGTCCGTCACCGACGGCGAAGCCCAGGGCACGCTGGCCTTCCGCGATCCCGCTTGGGCCAGCAACGCCCAGGTGAAAATTCCCGCGGGCGTGAAAAGCTGGAGCGAAAACGGGTATCTGTACGCCAAGGGCATGTGGAAGCAGGGCGACCAGATCACCATCCATTTCACCATGCCGGTCATTGCCGTGAAGGCGAATCCGATGGTGAAGGAAACGATGAACCAGGTGTGCTTCACGCGCGGCCCGCTGGTGTTCTGCGCCGAGGAAGCGGACAACGGGAAGGGCCTGCATCTGCTCCGCGCCCTGCCCGATCAGGTAGCCGGAGCCCGGGAAAAAACCATGGCCATCGACGGACTGACCCTGCCCGCCGTCGTCCTTCCCGGCAGGCGGATCATCGCGCCCGATGAAAACGCCCCGCTGTACGCGCCCTGGACGCCTGCCAAAACGGAAGACGCGGAAATCACCCTTGTGCCCTACTTTGCCTGGAACAACCGCGGCAAGGGCGAAATGCGCGTATGGCTGGCGGCGGAATAAGGAGACAGGCTTCTGAACGATCGAATGGAACAGGAAAGAATCGTTCTGACGAATATACGCCCAAATATTGAAACATGAGGTGAACAGGAATGGCTGATTGGGAAAAGCGCCGCGCCTGGCTGCGGTGCCTGAACGGCGCGGTGCCGGAGGAACTGGACACGCCCCTGGCGGTGGCGAAGTATGAAACAGCGGCATATTTTTCCGGCGGGCGGAAGGTGGAAATCCGCCTGGATCGGGAACTGGGCGAAGGCTATGAAATCATTGAAACGGAAAACGGCTGGCTGGTACGCGGCGGGGAAACCGGCGCGCTGTACGGGGCCTACGCCCTGATCCGCGCCTGCGAGGCTGGCGAAGAAATCCCCGTCGGGGTGCAGAAACCCTATTACGGCCTGCGCATGATCAACTGCTGGGACAACATGGACGGCACCGTGGAACGCGGCTACGCCGGGCGCTCCATGTGGTTCGAGGGCAACCGGTTCGATTACGAGCCCGCGCGTATTCGTCAATTAGGCCGGATGCTGGGCAGCGTGGGCATCAATGTGTTCTGCATCAACAACGTGAACGTGCACCAGCCCGCCCAGCACCTGCTGGACAGCCTGCTGCCCGACGCCGCCGCGTTCGCCGCGCTGCTGCGGCCCTTCGGCGTGCGGCTGATGCTGAGCATCGACTTTTCCCAGCCCATGCAGAACGGCGTGCCCACCGCCGACCCGCTGGATGAACGGGTGCAAAGCTGGTGGGCGGACACCGCGAAGCGCGTCTGGACGGCCATCCCCGACCTGGCGGGCTTCCTGGTGAAGGCCGACAGCGAGCACCGCCCCGGCCCCAACACCTACGGCCGCACCCATGCCGAAGGCGCCAACATGCTGGCCCGGGCCATCGCGCCCTACGGCGGCAGCCTGGTGTGGCGGGCGTTCGTGTATAACTGTATGCAGGACTGGCGCGACACGGTCACCGACCGGCCCCGGGCGGCTTACGACCTGTATAGGCCCCTGGACGGCGCGTTCGACAGCAATGTGGTGTTGCAGGTGAAGTACGGGCCTTATGATTTCCAGGTGCGGGAGCCGGTGTCGCCGCTGTTCTTCGGCATGGAAAAAACGCCCATGGCCGCGGAGCTGCAGCTGGCCCAGGAGTACACCGGCCACCAGATCGACCTGTATTACATGGGCCCGGCCTGGCGCGAGTTCTTCGACCAGATGGGCAAGAAGCGGGTAAAATTCATCGCCGCCGTCAGCAACCTGGGCCGGGACGACTGCTGGACGGGCCATCCCTTCGCCGCCGCGAACCTGTTCGCCTTCGGCCTGTTCGCCTGGAACCCGGACGCCGACCCGGAAACGGTGCTGCGCCAATGGGTGAAGCTCACTTACGCCCTGCCCGCCGGTCAGGAAAACAAGCTGGCCGTCCTACTGATGCAGAGCCGCGCCGTGTACGAAAACTACACCGCGCCCCTGGGCCTGTGCTGGATGGTACGGCCCGAAAACCATTACGGCCCCAGCCCCTACGGATACGAATTCCAGCTTTGGGGAACCTATAACCGGGCGGACCGGAATGCCGTGGGCGTTGACCGCACGGCGAACGGCACCGGCTATGTGGAGCAGTACCCCGAACCTCTGCGCTCCCTGTACGCCGACCCGCAGACCTGCCCGGACAATCTGCTTCTGTTCTTCCACCGCCTGCACTACGGCTTCGTGATGAAGGACGGGCGCACCCTGATCCAGCGCATTTACGACGACCATTTCCTGGGCTGCGAACAGGCGGAGGCCATGGCGGCGGATTTATCCGCCCTTGATCTTCCTTCGCCTGACCGGGAAGAAGCTGCCCGCCGCATGGAAGCGCAGGTGCAGAACGCCCGCGAATGGCGCGACGTGACCAATACCTTCTTCCACCGCTTCAGCGGCGTGGACGACGCCCAGGGACGGAAGATTTACGATTAAGTATTTCTACAGCTTTCTTGTTAAGGGTGAAAATCAAACAAATGGGCAACGCTGGGGTTTCACCCCAGACCCCACCAGGGTACTGAGTACCGGGGTTCAGGGGCCGCATAGGCCCCTGCTCCGTTACCCTTCACAACATAGCTGTTATCAGACCAAGGGAGCATTTTCATGCACCAGCGTTTATTTGGCGTGATTTCCGTCTACGGCCTGCTGATTGCCTGCGGGATGGCGCTCAGCGTGTTCCTGTGCTCCAGACAGGAAAAGCGCCTGGGCCTGCCCAAGGACCTGACCTACGACCTGGCGCTGTGGGTGATTCCCGCGGGCGTCATCGGCGCGCGGCTGTACTACGTGGCCTTCCAGTGGGAGATGTACCGGACAAATCCGCTGTCCATCCTGTACATCTGGGAAGGCGGGCTGGCGATTTACGGCGGGGTCATCGGCGGGGCGCTGGCAGTGTTCGCGTACTCGCGCATAAAAAAAGCGCCCTTCGGCAAGCTGGCGGACATGATCGCCCCGGCGCTGATTCTGAGCCAGGCCATTGGCCGCTGGGGAAACTTCTTCAACGGCGAAGCCTACGGGCGGCTGATCGAAGACCCGGCGCTGCAATGGTTCCCGCTGGCGGTGAACGTGGGCGGGGAATGGCACATGGCCACCTTCTTCTATGAGTCGGTGTGGGACTTTATCGGCTTCTGGGTGCTCTGGCTGAACCGTAAAAAGACCACAGCCGACGGGAACCTGTTCCTGCTCTACCTCGTCTGGTACGGCCTGGGCCGCGCCTTCATCGAGGGCCTGCGCACCGACAGCCTCATGCTCGGCCCCCTCCGCGTCAGCCAGGTTTTGTCCGTTCTGCTGTGTGTCGGGGCGGCAGCCGCGTTGCTGATCAGAAGAAAAAAAGCGCGGGCAGAGGAAGCGGCATAAGATACCGCTTCGGCGCAGAAAGCAGGAGAAAGGATTGCTCTCCCGTCTCTTGTTTTTTTGAATTCAATTGGTAACAATGTAAACCGCTCCGTGCATAAAAAAGAGGCTGCCGCAAAAGGCAGCCCCTTTTTCAATACCGGCCGTTATTTACGGCGTTTGTAATCCTCCTCGATTTCCGCTTTCCAGTGGGCGGACAGAGGCGCGGCGCGCCGCACGCTGCCGATGGCTTTACTGAGCACCCGATAATTCAGCTCGGTGCCTGCGGAGTCAGCACAGTAATCCACCGCCCGGTCAGCGCTGATGCCGAAGCGGCCTGCGGTCTCCACAGCGTCGATGTTGGCGGCGAGGAACAGGAATTCCCAGCCGTACTTTTCCTTTTGCCGCTGGATCATCCGCCGCACTTCGTCCGCGCCGTACATGCGGCTGGCATTTTCCATTCCGTCGGTAGTGATCACAAACAGCGTATGCTCGGGCACGTCCTCTTCCCGGGCGTACTTGTGCACATTGCCGATGTGATGGATTGCTCCGCCAATGGCGTCCAGCAGGGCTGTACAGCCGCCGACATAATACTGGCGGTCAGTCAGCGGTTCCACCTTGGCCAGGGCCACCCGGTCATGGACCACACGGCTCTGGCTGGAAAAAATCACTGTGGACACACAGGCTTCGCCCGGTTCCTTTTTCTGCTTTTCGATCATGCCGTTAAAACCGCCGATGGTATCCTTTTCCAGCCCTGCCATAGAACCGCTGGCATCCAGGATAAAAACCAGTTCCGTCAAATCTTTCCTCATCTGCAAAACCTCCCGTTCGCTGTATTCCCGCGGGGCTTTTCTCAACCCCGCGGGATGATTGTACCGCGAACCGGGAAGAATTTGGTCGCTTGGCAGGCGACAAATCAAAACGAATTCCGTTTTACGGTCTCAGGGATTCACAGACAGGCTTCCGCTACATTTCCATGCTCGGCAGTTGGTGAATATCATAGGCCCCGCCGTAGATTTTATGGGCCGTTTCCACGTCGCCGGAAAGCTCGATCAGCGCGCCGGCCTGGAGCCTGACGTTCGGCGTGCTGTTGGGCGCGAGCCAGGAAGCGTTGCTGACAACCGTCACAGGGCGGCTCCGGAGAACGGCTTCCGCGTCAAACAGCAGCGTGCCCGTGGCGATGTGGTAACTGCTGGAAATGATGGCAATCTGCCGGACCTGGGGCCGCTGCTTCTCCAGCAGTTCAAGGGTGTACATGGCGTTCTGCGCCGTGGTCAGGGAACGGTCTTCCACAAGAATCCTGGAGGACTGGACGCCGTTGGCTTCCAGCCAATCCGCCATCCTTCCCGCCTCTGTGACGGCGGGAGCGTCGGCCGCCGTGCCTCCGCCCGTGCAGACAATGACGGCGTTCGGATACTTTTCAGAGGCCGCCCGAAGAACCTTCAGCCGTTCGATCAATTCCTCCCGCATGGTTCCGTCCGGATTCAGCTGGAACCCCAGCGCAGCCAGGCACAGGGTGTCGTCTTCCGGCAAGCCGTCCGGGAGCTCCGCGTTCACCGTAACCGGCGCTTCCCAGCAATCCAGGATGCGCGTCCACTGATCGGCCAGCGCGGGGTCAGCCGCGGACAGCTCCGCCAGCGCCCGTTCGTCTCTCGCGCCATATGCCCAATAGCCAGCCACGATCCGCTCTATGAGCGCCTGCAAAGGAGCAGCGCCCTCCGCGTCAGCAGTCCGGCAGATACAGGCCAGCACCAACACCAGCATGCAGATCATTATACTCGCCATGGTGATTTCATCCTCCGCTCATCCTTGTGTAAAGATTGGTGGTATCGTATCTTCTGCATCAAGCCCGATAAATCCTCTTTTCATGCGGCTTGCAACAGGAGCAAATGAAAATGGGCCTTTCCGGGGATTGCCGTGATTTCATCAAGGATTATGATTTCTGCTCATCGGAAAGCGTCTCCAGCAGCCTGCCCACATGCCGGGTCTCAAAGAACATATCTT
>CADBCX010000083.1 GCA_902793245.1 uncultured Eubacteriales bacterium
GAGGATATTCCCGCCGGCGCCCACGTGCACACGCATAACCTGCACACCCTGCTGTCCGGCGCCAGGGACTATGAATACCATCCTGCCCATCTTCGGCAGGAAAAGAAAGCGCCCGAACCCCAGCCGCCGGTTCAGCCTGCGGCAGCGAAAAAAACGGCAGAGGAGGAAGAAATTCCGCCCCTCCGGCCCGAACCCAAGCCCGCGCCCCGCACAGCGCCCCGTTCCACCCAGGCGCTGGATGACGACGACGATCTTCCCTGGGAGATTCCCACCGGCGCGGTGCCCCACGCCGCGCCCATGCCCGTGAAGACCACCGTCCCCCACGCCATGCCCCGGAAGGAAGAACCCGCGCCCCGGCACGCAGCCGGGAAAAACGCCGGGAAAACGGCGGAACAGATTCCCACAAAGCCCGCTGTTCCGGTTCCCGACGAAAAGCCCGTAGCCGCTTCCTCCTGGGCCAGCCAGGTCAGCCAGAAGCAGGCGGAATTGGACATGCCCGCCCATACCACCCGGAAGAACGAGCCCAAGCCCGTGTACACCGACCCGGTGATGCCGATCACCGGCGAAAAAATCGCCATCACGCCCCAGGCCTCGCCGGGCAGGGACGCCAAGCTGGACGGCACCAGCGCGCCCAAGGTCAAGGAAACCAGCATGGCGGACAGTATCCCTTACGCGCCGCCGCCCATTCGCCTGCTGAAGGAGAGCCGCCATGTCGCCCAGGCCGACGCCGCCCAGGAGGACGAGCGCCGGGCCATGATCATCGAAGGCACCCTGCGCTCCTTCGCGGTGGAGTCCGAGGTCAAGCAGATCATGCACGGCCCCTCTATCACCCGCTTCGCCATCCAGATCGCCCCCGGCGTGAAGGTCAGCCGCGTCGCCAACACGGCTGACAATCTGGCCCTGGAGCTCAAAACCAAGCACGTCCGCGTGGAAGCGCCCATCCAGGGCACCAACTATATCGGCATTGAAGTGCCCAACCAGCTGGTCAGCACCGTAGCCCTGCGGGAAGTGCTGGACAGCCCCGAAATGCGGAACAATCCCTCTCCCCTGGTGGTGGCGCTGGGCAAGGACATCGCCGGTTCCCCCGTGCTGTGCGACCTGAGCAAGATGCCCCATCTGCTCATCGCCGGCGCCACCGGCAGCGGTAAATCCGTGTGCATCAACTCCATCGTGTGCAGCCTGCTGTACCGCACGTCGCCCGACCAGGTGCGGCTCATCATGATCGACCCCAAACAGGTGGAATTGAGCGTATACAACACCATTCCCCACCTGCTGGTGCCGGTGATCAGCGATCCCCGGAAAGCCGCCGGGGCCCTGGCCTGGGTGGTGCAGGAAATGCTGGAGCGCTACGGCAAGTTCAGCGCTCAGGGCGTGCGCAACCTGGCGGGCTACAACAAGGCCAACCAGGGCACGGACAAGGTGCTGCCCAACATCGTGGTGATCATCGACGAAATGGCCGACCTGATGGAGGTCTGCCGCAAGGACGTGGAAGAATCCATCCGCCGCCTGGCCGCCCTGGCCCGCGCCGCGGGCATCTATATGGTGCTTGCCACCCAGCGTCCTTCCGTGGACGTTATCACTGGCGTCATCAAGAACAACATCCCCAGCCGCATCGCTTTCGCCGTGTCCTCCGGCACCGACAGCCGCACCATTATCGACATCAACGGCGCGGAAAAGCTGATGGGCAAGGGCGATATGCTGTACAAGCCTGCCGGTTCCTCGGCGCTGCGCGTGCAGGGCTGTTTAGTGACCGACGACGAGGTAAACGCCATCGCCGAATACATCGGCGCGCGCTACCAGACCGACTTCGACCCCAACATCGTGGATCATTTGGAAAACACCGGCAACGACCGGGAGGCCGACGAAGTGACCGCAGGCGACGACCTGGGCGGTTCCTCCTCAGGCGGCGAAGGCAGCTTCCAGGATCTTTTGCAGCAGGCTATCGAAATGGCTGTGGAGGACGGCTCCACCTCCACCAGTATGCTCCAGCGCCGTTTGCGCGTGGGCTACGCGAGGGCTGGCCGTCTCATCGACGAAATGGAAAAGCGGGGCATCATCAGCCAGAGCGAAGGCTCCAAGCCCCGGAAAACCATCATCTCCCGGGAACAGTATTATGAGATGATGGGGAATCAGTGATACGAAGAGTACAGAGTACAGAGTGCAGATTGATCTTTTCGATTCATTTTGTTTTCCAGAGCATATACACTCTATTATCTGAACTCTGTACTCTGCACTCTGTACTCTAAAAAACTGTGAAAAAAACTGCAACGAAAAAAGGAGCTGACCTCTATGCCCCCGCTGCCCGATTCCGAATGGCAAAAGGCCGTATCTTTTCCCGACTGGAAGGGCGAACCCGACAATTCTCTTGCTATGAACAGCATGATCAGTTTTTTAGGCTATCACGGCCAGGGAACGCTGTGGCTGGACGTGGCTCCGGCAGTGGAAAGCTTCAAGCTGTATATCAACACGGACGCTTACGACACAGCAGCCCTTGGCCCCGGCGCGCATCGGGTGGATTATTCCGCATCGGCGGCGGACGGCGTCAACACCCTGCAAATCACGGAAATCCGGCCCGCGCATCTGAAAGACGCCGTGACGGTTTACATCCCGTACCCGACTGTGCTGGACGGGAATTTCGCTTCTTCCGGCATCCGTCCCGAAGCCATGCGGCTGGTCAATGATTTGATCACATCGGATATTGCCCAGGGCTTTCCCAGCGCACAGCTGGCCATCATCCGCAACGGGCGGCTGGTGTACGAAAACGCCTGGGGAAAATTGAATTCCTATCTTCCCGACGGCACGCCGAACGAAGGCAGCCCCGCCGTGACGCCAGACACCCTGTACGACCTGGCCTCCGTCACCAAGATGCTGTCCGCCAACCTGGCCCTGCAAAAGCTGGTGACGGACGGAAAACTGGACGTGAACGCCCTCGTCGTGGATATTTTGGGAACAGCGTTTGCTGAGGACGCCATCGAAATCCATTTCACGGGGTATCCGTATCCCGGTTTGGACACGGTGAAAGCCTGGAAAGCCAGCCTCACGGTGCGGGACGTGCTGTGCCACCAGGCGGGCTTCCCCGCCGATCCGCAATATCACAATCTTTGCTTTGACGCCGCCCGCCGCGGCTATGACCCGAACGCGGTCAATCCCTTGCATTCCGGGACTGACCACTCCCTCCGAACGCGGGAAAACACCTTCCGGATGCTCTGCAAGACCCCGCTCATGTACAAGCCCGGCACCGAAACGGTGTATTCCGACGCGGACTATATCCTGCTGGGCTTCATCGTGGAGGCGGTCACAGGGAAAAGGCTTGACGAATACTTACGCGAAACCTTCTGGCGGCCCATGGGCCTGACCCGCGTCGCCTTCAATCCCCTGGAAAACGGCTTCGCGCCCAGCGACTGCGCCGCCACCGAGCTGAACGGCAACACCCGCGACGGGCGCATTTCCTTCCCCGGTATCCGGGATGATACCCTCCAGGGCCAGGTGCACGATGAAAAAGCCTGGTACGCCATGGCGGGCGTCAGCGGCCACGCCGGGCTGTTCGCCTGCGCCCGGGACGCGGCGAAGCTGGGTTCGCTCATGCTGACCGGCGGCTGGGGCGGACACCGCTTCTTCTCCCAGACGGTGATTGACCTGTTCACCGCGCCCAAGAGCACGGAGATGAGCAACTGGGGCCTGGGCTGGTGGCGGCAGGGCGAGGACAAGCGGCCCTGGCATTTCGGCACGCAGGCTCCCTCCTTTACCATCGGGCATCAGGGCTGGACGGGCACGCTGCTGATGATCGACCCCTCCCGCCAGCTGGTGATTGCTTACCTGACCAACAAGATCAATTCGCCGGTGGAAAAAGACGGCAAAGCCATCCGGTTCAGCGGCAGTGATTTCACTGCCTCTACCCTCGGCTTCGTGCCGCAGATTCTGTCCATCGGCATGGATTCGGCCAAGGACGTGACTGCTCAGCTGACCTCCCTCCTGGTCGATCTGGTCACGGAAAGCCGCAAGCTGATTCCCGAAGGCGCGGAGGACGGCCACCCAACCGTCCTCAACGTGAAGAGCAAGGAAGCAGTGCTCGGCAAGTGGCTTCGGAAATAACCAACGCAAAAAATCCTTCGTCCCGGCAGAAGACGAAGGGTTCTTTTTTCATTGCTTTTATGGCTCCGGAGTTTCCGAGGCCGCGGGCTTTTCCGTTTCCGGGGCCAGGGTATACAGCAGCTGCGGCGCGGGGGTCGCGTAGAGCGCGCGCACATCCCGGGCGATGGCTTCCACCACCTGCTTTTCCACGGTATCGCTGATGGAGAAGCCTTTGGCCTTCTGGTAGCTCCACAGGGCTTTCAGCGTGCCGTCCAGCATTTGCCCGGTGGGCGCGCCTCCATAGTAGCCCAGTTCCCGCAGAGCCATTTGCAGCCAGTAGACCGCTTCCCCGACGGATTTTTTGGTCATGCCGCCGTTGCGGGCCTGCTCCGGCACCACCTGGTTGTCGTACCAGTATTCTTCCGGCGGCGGAGGCGTAATATAGGGCATCATGGTTTTTTCGTTCAGCGCGCCGGGCTTCACGATGGCTTTCAGCTCCGGGTCGGGGGCTGCGTCGTCGTGGATCCACACCTTCATGCCCGCCTTGGCGTTTTCATAAATCCATTGGGCGTCGGCCACCGTCAGGCGGATGCAGCCGTGGGAGCCGCGGTTTCCAAGGCCCTTAAAGGAGGAAACCTTCAGCGTCATATCGTTGCCGCTGTCGCCGTAGAGCACGGAATGGAAGGCGATTTCCTCAGTGATCTTCGTCCACCAGCGGGCTTCGCCGCCGCCCCAGGTGGGGAACTTGCAATGGGCTGCCCGGCGTCCGGAGAGGGTGAAGACGCCCAGGGGCGAAGGATACTTCTTCGTTCCCGTGGCGCAGATGAACGCCCGGTCCAGGTCGGAATAGTCCTTGGTGCTGCGGTTGTATTTCCACACCTTCACCGCCTGGTTCGCCACGTCCACCTCGAAGAAATACGGCAGCGGCGTGGGCTCAAAAGCGGGTTTGGCGGGATCGGAGACACTGGCGACGGTCACGTCGTTGAACAGCATGTTCCAGGTATCCTTGTCCACGATGCCGTTGGGCTCCAGGCCGTTATGCTTCTGGAACGCTTCCACGGCGGTCTGGGTGTTTTTATAAAAACCGGTGGTGGTTTTCTTATAGGTGAAGAAGCCCAAATCCATCAGCCGCTGCTGCACCTTCTGCACGTCGCTGCCGCTGGAGCCGTATTTGAGGGTTTTCGTAAACGCCACGTAAGGCCCCGGCGTGGGCGAAGGGGTAGGCACGGGAGAGGGCGTGGGAACGGGCGTGGGCGTCGGCGTGGGCCGGATCGCCAGGGAATACAGCTTTTCCTGGGTTTTCACGTCGGCAATGCCGGTGATGGTCAGACTGTTTTCCCCCTGCATGGTCATGATGGCGGCGGTGGTGCCGTCCTGGAAACTGCCGGTAATGTTGCCGTGATAGTAGCCCAGTTCCAGCAGCCGTTCCTGCAATTGCTGCACATCCGCGCCGATGTCGCCTTTTTTCAGCGGCCGGTAGCAAGTGCCATAAATAATGTTCAGGGTTTCCGGGTCGGCGATGCCGGTTTCTTCCAGGCCGTAAGCCGCCTGCACAGCCTTCACCGCCGCTTCGGTGGCGGAGCCGTACTGGTCGCTGGCCCGGGTGGATGAGTAGTTCAATTGCCGCAGGCGGGTATTCAGTTCCAGCACCGCGTCGCCGCTGTCCCCCGGCTTCAGGGATTCGGCGGCTTCCGCCGCGCCCAGCGCGGCGCAAAGGCAGAGGAAGAAGGTTAAAAGTATCGCAGCGCTTTTTCTCATGCAAAGCACCTCTCTTGAATCTATGGAAGGTTTCGCTTTTATCGTACAATTTTTCCGCCGCGGAAGCAATAGGAGATGGCTGGTGTTTCAGCCTTCCTTTGCCAGCTGCTGGCCCATGATCACGCCCATCATGGACGCCATCATCAGGCCCCGCGTCCAGCCGCTGGAATCGCCCAGGCAGTGGAGACCGGCAATGTTGGTCTGCAATTCCCGGTTCATCTTGATGCGGTTGGAATAAAATTTCAATTCCGGCGAATACAGCAGGGTTTCATACCCCGCGAATCCCGGCACCACCTCGTCCATGGCCTGCATGAAGTGGATGATGTTGGTCATGGCGCGGTAGGGCATGGCGGCGGTAATGTCGCCCGCCACGGCGTCCGTCAGCGTGGGCCGCACGTTGGCGCGCACCAGTTCCTTCTGCCAGGTGCGCTTGCCATCCAGAATGTCCCCGAAGCGCTGCACCAGGATATGCCCGCTGCCCAGCATGTTGGTCAGCTCGCCCACCTTCTGGGCGTAAGCGATGGGCTGGTTGAAGGGCTGGGTGAAGTTGTGGGAGCAGAGGATGGACAGGTTGGTGTTGTCGGTTTTCAGTTCCTTATAGGAATGGCCGTTGACCACCGCCAGGTCGTTGTCGTAGTTTTCCTGGCTCACAAACCCGCCGGGGTTCTGGCAGAAGGTGCGCACCTTGTCCTTGAAGGGCTTGGGATAGCCCACCAGCTTGCTTTCGTACAGCACGCGGTTGACCGTTTCCATGACCTCGTTGCGCACTTCCACGCGCACGCCGATGTCCACCGTGCCGGGCTGGTGGGCGATGCCGTGCTCCTCGCACAGCTTTTCCAGCCAGTCCGCGCCCCGGCGACCCGTGGCGACCACGGTGTGCTCCGCGCGAATTTCCTGCTGCTGCCCGTTCTTTTCGACCACCACGCCAATGCAGTGGGGACCGTCCAGAATCAGGTTCATGCAGTTGTAGCCAAACAGGATCTCCACGCCCTGGGCCAGAAGATATTTTTCGATCTCGCCGTACAGGATCTGCGCCTTTTCGGTGCCCAGGTGCCGGATGGGGCAGTCCACCAGCTTGAGGCCCGCGCGGATCGCCCGCAGCCTGATCTTTTTGATCTCCTCATCCTGGCCCAGGCCCTCCACGTGGGTGTCCGCGCCGAAATCCAGATAGATTTTATCCGTATAGTCGATCATCTGCTGGGCGTAGTTTTCGCCAATCAGCTCGGGCAGCTGCCCGCCCACCTCATAGGACAGGCTCAGCTTACCGTCCGAAAACGCGCCCGCCCCGGAAAAACCGGTGGTGATGTGGCAGTAGGGCTTGCAGTTCATGCAGCGCCCGGTTTTCACCTTGGGGCAGTGGCGGTTCTCAATCGCCGCGCCCTTCTCCACGATCATGATCTTCTTCTTGCTGCCCTGCCGCAGCATTTCCAGTGCCGTAAAAATACCCGCCGGGCCTGCGCCCACAATCAAAACGTCCGTCTTCATGTTTCTCACCGTAAATTCAATAATATGGGCATGTATGCCCATAATGATTATAACGGATTCTTTACGGGATTGTCAACTATTTTTACCATTTTATTACAAATATTTGTTGAATTGATGACCAGATGAATTGCTTTTTCCTCCGTCCTTGCGTTTTGATCATCAGGCAGGATTTCCGCGTATCCTTTGAACTGAAAAGCCAGCAATAACAGCGCCACGCCCGCGATCAGGCAGAAAAAATCCTTGAGCTTCATCATGGGTGGTCTTCCTCCTTGTTTGGTGTCCTCACAATAGACGAAGCAACGCGGCGAATTGTTCCGGGTTTCCAAAACTTTTTTCCGAAAATCAGCAGGATTCCCAGCCAGCCCAGGACAGGATAGGCCAGGCCGACGATTTCTTCAAAGCCTAACAGGGAGGAGACCGCGCACAGCAGCCCCGCCCACAGGCCGGGCGTTCTTAAATTACGGGGAAGCATGTTCCGCATGCCACACAGGATGGCCGCGAGGGTAGAAAACACCGCCAGATACAGCACAAGGGCGGACAGATAAAAGCCCGTTTTCCCATAGGCTTTCAGCAGCAGAACAAAGGGCAAGGGCGCGTTTTCCAATTCGCATGTATGCGGAAGCAGCGCCGCGTTGCCAAGAAGCAGCAATGCGCCGATCACCGCGGCGGCGCATACCGCTATTCGTTTCCTCTCCCGGCTTTCGCGACGCAGCCCCGCCCGGCACAGGACGCCTGCGGAAAGCATCACGTTCAGGCCGCAGTAGCCAAGCAACTGAACAAGCGCGACGAATAGGCCCGGGGAAGAAGAAGCCGCAGAACCGCTTTTCTCCGCCGGCAGACGAAAGCAAAAAAAGAAAGCCGCGATCATCAGCGGTACGAGGATTTTCCCGATCACGCCCAGAGCATGCACCGGATTCCGCGCCGCCAGCACACCGGCGCACAGCGTCAGAAGCGTTCCCATGCATCGGGCATGAACAACCGGAACCGTCAGCGCCGCCAGTTCCCCGGCAGCGGCGGCCATCGCTCCGCCGGAGGCGGCAAACAGCAGAAGCAGCAGCGCTTTCCCGGCGCTTTGATGGTTCCCCTGCGGCAATAAATCTCCTGTTTCCGCGGCATCATCCATCACCATCTTCATCATGCCGCCCATGGTGACCGCCGCCAAAATGGCGAAGCCCCAGGACAAAGGCCCGTACCGGCTGAAAAAGTGCATGATCTCCCGCCCCGACGCGAACCCCGCGCCCACCATGGCGCTGACGATGCCGAACACCGCGGAATAAAACATCTCCGTCTCCCCCGCTTTCTGTTCAGCCTATGCGGAAGGGACGGAGAACATGTTATTTGATGGATTTCAGATGCTTCATCACGCTGGTGGCGCACACGCCGGTCAGCGCGCCGCAGGCCATGCCCACGAAAATCAGGATGGCCATATAGTACAATAGCTGCGGGGTGTGCAGCAGCAGCATCGCCACGGTCACCTGGCCCACGTTGTGCATCACGCCGCCGGTCATGCTGACCACCACCGGATGCAGGCTTTTGACCCGGCTGAGCACGGACATGAACAGCGTGCTCAGCGCGCCGCCCGCCATGGCGTACATGATGGTGTTGAACCCGCCGAACAGAAGCCCGCTGAGCAGCACCTTCAAAATCATCAGCACCCAGGCCGTGGGCAGGTCCAGCATATACACCGCGAAAATCAGCACGGAGTTGCTCAGGCCCAGCTTGATGCCCGGCACCCCGGCCACGGCGGGCAGCAGGCTTTCCACGTAGCCCAACACCAGCATCGTAGCCAGCAGCAGCCCGGAATACGCGGTGCGGCGGGTGATGTCCCGCCTGGAAGGAGATTTCATCCTGCTTCTCCCTTCTCCATAACAGCTTGTGTTTTCTCTGTCATGATAACGCCTGAATCCCGTTTCGTCAAGCAAGGAGAAAGAAATATTGCTTTTCTTTTGTATTCCGTTTCCCTTTTGCGCTTTTTTCTGCTATAATGCTGCAATACGGCTGAGCTTCGCCGTATGTTTCAAAACAGAACCGATACTTCAAGGAGGATGTGTCTGTGAATAAAATCCTGTTGAAAAAAAGCCTGAATCCCACCGTGACCCTGATGGAGGTGGACGCGCCGCTGGTCGCCCGGAAAGCGGAGCCGGGGCAGTTTATTATCCTGCGCGTGGACGCGGAGGGCGAGCGCATCCCCCTGACGGTGGCGGCTTATGACCGGGAAAAGGGCAGCGTGACCATCATTTTCCAGATCGTGGGCGCGACTACCGAAAAGTTGAACCATTTGAACGAGGGCGATTACATCCACGACTTTGTCGGCCCCCTGGGCCGGGCGACCCACACCGAGGGCTTAAAGAAGGTCGCCGTGGTGGGCGGCGGCGTGGGCTGCGCCATCGCGTATCCCGTGACGAAAAAGCTGTTTGACCAGGGCGCGGAAGTGCACGCCATCGCAGGCTTCCGGAATAAAGACCTGGTGATTTTGGAGGACGAGTTCGCCGCCGCCAGCACCAAATTCATCCGCATGAGCGACGACGGCTCCTGGGGCGAAAAGGGCCTGGTGACCGACGCGCTGAAAAAGCTGATCGAGTCCGGCGAGCAGTATGATGAGGTCATCACCATCGGCCCGCTGATCATGATGAAATTCGTGTGCCAGCTGACGAAGCAGTACGGCGTCAAGACCATCGCCAGCATGAACCCCATCATGATCGACGGCACCGGCATGTGCGGCGGCTGCCGCCTGACGGTGGGCGGCAAAACGAAGTTCGCCTGCGTGGACGGCCCGGAATTTGACGGCCACGAAATCGACTTTGACGAGGCCATGGCCCGGGGCCGCACCTATCAGGACTTCGAGCGCCACGCCTATACCGAAGCCTGCAATCTGTTCAAGGAGGCGAAGTAAGATGCCCAACATGTCCCTGAAAAAGAACCCCATGCCCTCCCAGGCTCCCGAGGTTCGGAACCAGAATTTCCAGGAAGTGGCCCTGGGCTACTCCGCCGAAACCGCCATCGACGAGGCCAAGCGCTGCCTCCACTGCAAAAACCATCCCTGCGTGGCGGGCTGTCCCGTGCGCATCCACATCCCCGAGTTTATTGCCAAGATGGCGGAAGGGGATTTTGAAGGAGCCTATCAGGTGATCGCCCAGTCCTCTTCCCTGCCCGCCGTGTGCGGCCGGGTGTGCCCCCAGGAGAGCCAGTGCGAAAGCAAATGCGTTCGCGGCATCAAGGGCGAACCCGTAGGCATTGGACGCCTGGAGCGCTTCGCCGCCGACTGGCACAACGCCCACTGCACCGAAAAGCCCGTAAAGCCCGCCTCCAACGGGCATAAGGTCGCCGTCATCGGCTCCGGCCCCTCCGGCCTCACCTGCGCGGGCGACCTGGCGAAGAAGGGTTATGAGGTCACCGTGTTTGAGGCCCTGCACCTGGCGGGCGGCGTACTGGTGTACGGCATTCCCGAATTCCGCCTGCCCAAGACCATCGTGCAGAAGGAGATCGACACCCTGGCGGACTTGGGCGTGAAGATCGAAACCAACGTGGTTATCGGCAAGACCATCACCATCGACGAGCTGATGCAGGAATACGGCTTCGAGGCCGTGTTCATCGGCTCCGGCGCGGGCCTGCCCAAGTTCATGAACATCCCCGGGGAGAACCTCAAGGGCGTTTACTCCGCCAACGAATTCCTGACCCGCATCAATTTGATGAAGGCCTACAAGCCGAACAGCGACACCCCCATCCAGCGCGGCAAGCACGTGGCCGTGGTGGGCGGCGGCAACGTGGCTATGGACGCGGCCCGCTGCGCCAAGCGCCTGGGTGCGGACGTGACGATTATTTACCGCCGCACCGAAGCCGAACTGCCCGCCC
>CADBCX010000084.1 GCA_902793245.1 uncultured Eubacteriales bacterium
CAGAAGTACAGGATGATATTGCGGATACGACAGAAAATTCTGCCATAGGTGAAGGATCGGATATCATGGAGGTGACTTCGGATGGAGAATCAGTGGATGTTTCTGATGCAGCTGGAGATTCCCGTACCCGCGGTCTTGCAGGCCGCCCGCATCGCGCACGAAGCCGGTGCGACCGTCGTGCTGAATCCGGCGCCCTACGCCGCGCTCCCGGAAGAGATATTCTCGTACATCGACCTGTTCATCCCGAACGAGACGGAACTGTCCGCCTTCTCGGGGCTGCCCGTAGGCGATGTCCCCTCCGCCGTCCGCGCTGCGGAAGTCCTCTTCGCGAAAGGGGTCGGCAAGATGATCGTGACGATGGGCAGCAAGGGTTCGCTCCTGCTGGACGGCGGGGCACCCCGGACCGTGTCCGCCTTCCGGGTGGATGCCGTGGATACCACCGGGGCCGGGGACACGTACTGCGGGGCGCTGTGCGTCGCGCTCGCCGAGGGACGCACCCTTGACGAGGCTGCCCGCTTCGCGTCCGCCGCGTCCGCCCTTTCCGTGACCCGTATGGGGGCGCAGACTGCGATGCCGACCCGCCAGGAAGCGGAATCATTCTTGGGTAAATAATCTGAAATAGTTTAAAATCAATACATTATGTTTATTGTCAATAGCTACACGCTCGCGGTCATCCTGTGCTTTGTCACGATGCTCTGCTGGGGTTCCTGGGGCAATACCCAGAAACTGGCCGCCAAGAGCTGGCGGTATGAACTGTTCTATTGGGACTATGTGATCGGCATGGTCATCTTTGCGCTGCTGCTCGCCTTCACCCTGGGCAGCTTCGGTTCGCAGGGACGTCCCTTCCTCCAGGACCTGGGACAGGCTTCCGCTTCCAGTTTCGGCTGGATCCTGCTCGGCGGCGTGATCTTCAATGCGTCCAACATCCTCCTGTCGGCGTCCACATCCATCGCCGGCATGTCCGTGGCTTTCCCGCTGGGGGTCGGCATCGCGCTGGTGCTCGGTGTGGTCAACAACTATATCGTCGCCCTGCAGCAGGGCGGACATACGGGTAACGTGGCCCTGCTGGCCCTCGGTGTGGCGCTGGTCGTCGTCGCCATCATCTGCGCCTGGATCACCGGCGAGGGATCAAAGGTGTTGAAGGTCAGAATGCCCCCATCCGTAAGCTGCGCCCGGATATTCAGCAGCGCTTCCCGCTCCTCCAGCGTGGTCAGTTCAAATTCCTTTTGCCCCGGCGCGCGGTCGAAGGTGTGGACGCAGACCGGCAGATGAAGCCGCTCTCCTTCCGCCCGGGCGGCCCGCAGCAGCGCCTGGTGGGCCAGGTGCACGCCGTCGAAGAAGCCCAGGCACACCACGCACGGGGCGTGCTTTTCCTCCATTGGCTGTATCTCCTTTTATAGGACTGAGGCGCGGATGCCCGCGCAGCGACTTTATTTTATCATATTCCTGTCAAGCGTGCAACAGAGGATTTAGCGCCGCGGGGCGGAACGCTGCTTTGCAATCACTCCTCCAGCTCCCTGCACTGCCGCAGCAGCTGGATGATCGGCAGATGCTGGGGGCAGGCGCTTTCGCACTGGCCGCACTGGATGCAGTCGCCGGCCTTGCCCTTGTCCTGGGTGACGATGGTGTATTCCCGGACGGTGCGGAACCGGGGGCTGCCCTTCTTTCGGTTTTCCACGTTGAAGATTTCGGGAATGGGAATGCCCATGGGACAGCCCTTGGTGCAGTAATGGCAGGCGGTGCAGGGGATGGATTTGTCCGCGTCCAGGGCCTGCTGGGCCTTTTGGATGACCGCCTGTTCCGCGTCGGACAGGGGCCGGAAGTCGGTCATGAAGCTTAGGTTGTCCTCCATCTGGGCCAGGCTGCTCATGCCGCTGAGGGTCACCATGATGTTGTCCAGCCCCGCCGCGAAGCGCAGCGCCCAGCTTGCGCAGGAAGCGTCGGGGTTCGCCGCGTTCAGGATGTCCTTCACCGCGGGGATGGGCTCGGCCAGGATGCCGCCCTTCACCGGCTCCATGATGATGACGGGCTTGCCGTGGGCCTTGCAGATTTCCCAGTTGCGCCGGGACGCCACGCCGGGGTTCTCCCAGTCGGCGTAGTTGATTTGCAATTGCACGAACTCCGCGTCCGGGTGGGCGGCGAGCAGCGCTTCCAGCAGGGCGGGGTCGGCGTGGAAGGAAAAGCCCCAGTGCCGGATCAGGCCCTTGGCCTTCTGTTCCTTCACGAAGTCCCAGATGCCGTAATCGTCGTACAGCCGGATGTTGGAGCGCTGGATGGCGTGCAGCAGGTAATAGTCGAAGTACCCCGCGCCGGTGCGTTCCAGGCTGGTATAAAATTCCTGCTTGGCGCTCTGCTCGTTCTTTTCCGGGGCCATGAAGGCGTTCAGCTTGGTCGCCACGGTGTAAGCGCCGCGGGGATAGCGGTCGGCCACCGCCGCCTTGAACGCCGCTTCGCTGGCCCCGCCGTCGTATACGAACGCCGTGTCAAAATAGGTGCCGCCCGCGGCGATGAATTTGTCCGCCATCTGCGCGGTCTGCGGCACGTCGATGCTGCCGTCCGGGTTCTTGGGCAGGCGCATTAAACCAAAGCCCAGCTTGAAATCCCCCGCGTCCAAATATCCGCTCATGGTGTTCCTCCTCCGTGATCGTCAGTAAAAAGAGTACAGAGTGCATTTTATAGATTTATTTCGTCATACAACAATAGAATCCTGCTTGGGCAGGCAAAATCATCAGATTATCAAATCAGCATAGCAGTACAGCAAAAAGCAAGCATTTTTGTCGTCCCGAGCGAAGCCGAGCCAGAAGCGAGCCCTGTCATCCCGAGCGAAGTCGAGGGACGAGGGACCTGAGAGAAGCATATTCATTCGAGAAAAGCTATTTCCAGCTCTTAGGTCCCTCCACTCCGCGTCGCCTCTGGCTCCGCTTCGGTCGGGATGACATATTTGTTTTTCGTATCAATTTTACAGTATTAGAATGCTGAGCTCTTTTTGTTAATCCCCCAGGCCCACAAACGCCTTGACCTTCTCGCTGTCGAACACTTCGCCGGGCGTGCCTTCGGCCACGATGACGCCTTCCTCCATGAACACCACCCGGTCGGCGACCTCGCGGGCGAAGTTCATTTCATGGGTCACCACGATCATGGTGCGCTTTTCCTTGGACAGCGCCCGGATGACGCCCAGCACCTCCTGGGTCAGCAGCGGGTCGAGGGCGGAGGTGGGCTCGTCGAAGCAGAGAATTTCCGGGTCCAGCGCCAGCGCCCGGGCAATGGCCACCCGCTGCTGCTGGCCGCCGGAAAGCTGGTAGGGGTAGGCGGCTTCCCTGTCCGCCAGGCCCACCTTTTGCAGCAGCTCCCGGGCGTAGGCGGCGGCCTTTTCCTTGTCGCGCTTCAGCACGCAGACCTGGGCCTCCGTCAGGTTCCGCAGCACGTTCATGTGGGGGAACAGGTTGAAGTTCTGGAACACATAGCCCATTTTCAGGCAGATGGCCCGCTGCTCCTTGGGCGGGCAGTAAACCCCGTCCTTCACCAGCGCCTGGCCGTCGATCTCGATGGTGCCGCCGTCCACCTGCTCTAAGTTGTTCAGGCAGCGCAGCAGCGTGCTCTTGCCCGAGCCGCTCTTGCCGATGATGGCCACCACTTCGCCCTCGTTCACCTGCAGGGAGATGTCCCGCAGCACGCCCAGGCCGTCAAAGCTCTTTTTCAGATGATTCGCGTTCAGCATGGCTTCTCCCTCCTCAGCGGTAATAATTCAGCTTCTTTTCCACCCATCCCAGCAGCAGCGTCAGCACGCCGTTGAAGATCAGGTAGTACACGCCGGTAAAGAACATGGGCCAGATGGCGCCGGAAATGCCCTGGCTGCCCTTCATGAACGCCTGGCCCGCCCAGATGATTTCCTGGAGCGCGATGATGCGGGCCAGGGACGTGTCCTTCACCAGCGTGATGATTTCGTTGGACATGGGCGGCACGATGGCCTTGACGACCTGCATCAATTTAATGCGCCAGAAGATTTGGCCCTTGGTCATGCCCAGCACCTTGCCCGCCTCGATCTGGCCCACCGGCACGCTCTGGATGCCGCCCCGGTAGATTTCGGAGAAGTAGCAGGCGTAGTTGATGATGAACGCCGCCGACGCCGCCAGGAACCGCCCGCTTTCGCCGCCGCCCCAGATGGGGTTATGCAGCACCAGGCCGGGGAAGTAGTAGATAATTAAGAGCTGGATCATCAGCGGCGACCCGCGCACGATCCACACGATCACCCGGGTAAATATGCTCAGCGGCTTGAATTTGCTCATGGACCCGAACGCGATCACCAGCCCCAGCGGCGCCGCTCCCAGCAGCGTCACGAAAAACAGCCGCAGGGTCTGGAGGAACCCGACGTTCAGGGAGTTGATGACGATGGGCATCTGTTGCAGGATCAATTCCATGTTCATTCCTCATTTGCTGTAGTTGTTTGGATATGCGGGGAAGGGAGTAGGGATTAGGCAATAGGCAATAGGCATTAGGCAATAGGCCTCTTTGTGTCATCCTGAGCGAAGCGAAGGACCTCCCCCGCTTCTATGGCAATAAACGAAGGAGGTTCTACCCGCCTACGGCGGGCGCAAGCGAACGCACGCCTCCATCTGTCCTTCGACTCCGCTTCGCTCCGCTCAGGATGACAATGGAGGCGGCTCAGAATGACAATGGAGGGTTTGATCCCTCATCCCCTATTCCCTCCTTCACCCCGTAAATACATCACAGCCGGGCCGCGCAAAACAGACGGCCCGGCTGCGGGGTGTTCGGTTGGAATATCTTACTGCGCGATCAGCGCGGCCTGCACGCCATAGGCCTCGGCAACGGCGATGAGGCTGCCGTCGGCGTAAGCGGCCTTGAGGTAGTCGTTCAGCGCGGCGGCCAGGTCGCTGCCCTTGCGGAAGCCCACGCCGTATTCCTCGCTGTT
The DNA here is from genome assembly GCA_902793245.1 of uncultured Eubacteriales bacterium. Taxonomy (GTDB): domain Bacteria; phylum Bacillota; class Clostridia; order Christensenellales; family Aristaeellaceae; genus RUG563. The sequence continues at coordinate 4,931 of CADBCX010000084.1, forward strand.
GAGGGCCAGGGTGTAGGTGAGGTTCGCGTAGTTGGTGCCTTCGCCCACCATGGCGGCGGCCATCAGCGCGTCGATCACGGCGGCGTCGGCGGTGCCGCCCGCCACTTCCATCAGCGCCGCGGCCTGGGAGGTGACGGCCACTTTGTTATAGCCCAGAGCGTCGATTTCCGCTTCGCCCGCGCTGCCCGCTTCCACGGCGAAGTTCAGCCCGGCGAGGGACGCCACGTCGGCGAAGTCAGCGGCCTTGTCCGCGGCCAGCACCACCACCTGGGCGTTGTTGCAGTAGGCGGCGGAGGTTTCCATGGCGCTCTTCACTTCGTCGGTCAGGGTCATGCCGTTCCACACGCAGTCGATGGCCTTGCTGTCCAGCTCCAGGATCTTGTTGTCCCATTCGATCTCGATGAACTCCACTTCCACGCCCAGGGAGGCGGCGAAAGCCCGGGCCACGTCGGCGTCAAAGCCGACCCACTCGCCGGATTCGTCCTTGTAGTCCATGGGCGCGAAATCCGTGATGCCGACCACCAGCTTGCCCTTGGCCTTCACGTATTCCATGTCGGTTTCGGCAAACGCCGCGCTGCCCAGCAGCATCATGACCGCCATCATCAGCGCGAAAATTTTCATCAGCTTTTTCATTCCGTGTTCCTTCTTTCTTTTTCATCTGATTCTTTACTGCTTTACTGTAATGAACCGATACCATAATAACATAAATTCCTATCCTTTGTCAATGCGTTTCCATTCATGTATACACAAAAAAGACACCGCCGGCGGGCCCGGACGGCGCGCCCTGAACCGGATTTCATCGCCGCCGTTCTTTTTTTGTTGACAGAACAGGCATTTCCTTTTATAATAAGCGCATCCGGGCAATGACGGGACAGATTCCGTCCAGCCCGCCGGGCCAAGAGAGCGCGTTCAAGGCTGGAAAACGCGCCCCGGACGGACGGAAGCGACACCCCCGAGCCTCCCGGGCAACCGGGCGCGGCCCTGCGTTAGAAGGGTAAAAGCGGCGTGAAAACGCAAGCAGGGTGGTACCGCGAAGATTTCTTCGTCCCATGCGCATGGCATGGGCGTATTTTTTTAAGGAGGAAAGAACAATGCTGACGCAAGCGCCCAAGGGCACCAGGGACATGCTTCCCCAGGACGCCTACCTGTGGCAATGGATCGAGCAAAAGGAACGGGAGGCCGCGGCCAAGGCCGGATACCGGGAAATCAGGACGCCCGTGTTCGAGCACACCGAGCTGTTCCTGCGCGGCGTGGGGGACACCACGGACATCGTGCAGAAGGAAATGTATACCTTCAAGGACAAGGGCGAACGCTCCATCACCCTGAAGCCCGAGGGCACCGCCGGGGCCGTGCGCGCCTTTATCGAAAACCACCTGTTCCAGGACGCGCTGCCCTGCAAGGTGTATTATCTGAACGCGCCCATTTTCCGCTATGAGAATCCCCAAAGCGGACGCCTGCGGGAGCATCACCAGTTCGGCATGGAGTGCTTCGGCGGCAAGGAGCCCACGGTGGAAGCGGAACTGATTTCCACCCTGTTCGGCTTCCTGACCGGGCTGGGCCTGAAAAACCTGTGCGTGCACATCAACTCCATCGGCTGCCCCGAGTGCCGGCCCAAGTACCACCAGGCGTTGAAGGATTACCTGGGCGAGCGCATCCACCAGATGTGCCCCACCTGCCAGGAGCGGTTCCAGAAGAACCCCCTGCGCATCCTGGACTGCAAGGAAGAAAAATGCAAGGCCATCGTGAAGGACGCGCCGGTGATTCTGGACTGCCTGTGCGACGAGTGCAAAGAGCACTTTGAACAGCTGCAAGCGCTGCTGAACGCCCGGAACATCCCCTTTGCCATCGACTCCCACATCGTGCGCGGCCTGGACTACTACACCAAGACCGTGTTCGAGATCATCATGCAGGCGGGCCGCGAAGGTCTGGCCCTGTGCGGCGGCGGACGGTACGACGGCCTGGTGGAGCAGCTGGGCGGCCCCGCCACCCCCGCGGCGGGCTTCGGCATCGGCGCGGAACGGATTCTGATGGAGCTGAGGAACCAGAACCTGCTGCCCGACATGCCCACCACCACCGACGTGTACGTGGCGAACCTGGGCGCGGACATGAAGATTCCTGCGTTCACCTTCGCCCAAAGCCTGCGGGATTTGGGCGTCAAAGCCGATTCCGATTTGGCGGGCCGGAGCCTGAAAGCGCAATTCAAATTTGCCGATAAGATCGGGGCGAAGTACGTCGTCCTCGTCGGCGGCGAGGAATATGAGCGCGGCGTGATCAAACTGCGCGATATGCAGACCAAGGAAGAAAAGGAACTGCCGCTGGAAACCGCGGCGGAGGAAATCAAAGGTATTCTTGTTTAAAAAATTGAGTGTGCAAACAAGCTGTGTAAAGCTTGAACGCCCTTATTGTCATCCTGAGCGAAGCTGAGCCAGAGGCGAAGCGCAGTCGAAGGATCTTAGCGTATGGAATCGGATTGTCTTGATTGATGTGCTGCTCTCAGATCCTTCGACTCCGTTCCGCTCTCGCTCCACTCCGCTCAGGATGACACTGTTGGTTGCCTGACTGTAGTGTTTGTTGCTCTATAACGATGCTTACCGGAAATGCCCAGACATCCAAAAGGAGGAAGCCCGCCATGAAACGCGCTGTTCTGTTTTGTGCCCTTGTGCTTCTTTTTACCTTGCTTTTTTCCTTTACAATGGCCGAGGAAACGGAACCGGAAACCTTCACCAGCGGGGACTATGAGTATATTCTCCTTCCCGATGGTACGGCGGAAATCACGAAATATAACGGGGAAGCAAGAGAATTATCTATCCCGGATATGCTCGATGGGAAAAAGGTGACAAGTATCGGGAATGAAGCATTTTGCAAAGGCACTAGCTTTATTAGCATGGCGATCCCGAATAGCCTTACGAGCGTGACGATCCCAGAGGGCATCACGAATATCGGGGATTATGCCTTTGCCAAATGCACCAACCTGATAAGCATAACCATGCCAGATAGCCTGACCAGCATTGGGAATGCAGCATTTGCTGGTTGCTCCAGCTTAGTGAGCGTGATGATCCCGAAAAGTGTAACGAGCATTGGTGATAAGGCATTTGGGTTTTGCTCAAGCCTAACGAGCGTAACGATCCCGGAAAATGTGACGAATATCCGGAATGCGACGTTTGCCAGTTGCTCCAGTCTAACGAGTGTGACAATCTCGAACGGCGTCACAATTATCGGAGATAATGCGTTTGAATTTTGTTCCAGCTTAACGAGCATAACAATTCCAAACAGCGTCACAACCATTGGAGATGTTTCGTTTGTTGGTTGCTCCAGTTTGACAAGCGTGACGATCCCGGAGGGCAGCACGCATATTGGGGATTTTGCCTTTTCTCAATGCAAAAGTCTAGTGAGTGTGAAGCTCCCAAATAGCATGACGAGTGTCGGGCGTGGCGTGTTTTACAATTGTTCCAGTCTGATGAGTGTGAAGATCCCGCATAGCATGACCAGCATTGGGGATAGTATGTTTTCCTCTTGCAACAGCCTAACAAGTGTGAATATCCCGGACAGCGTGACCTGCATCGAGGATGGTGCATTTGCCCATTGCGACAGCTTGACGAGTGTGATGATTCCGGACAGCGTGACCAGCATCGGGGATAGTGCATTTGTCTATTGCTCAAACCTGACAGACATGACGATCCCGGATGGTGTGAAGAATATAGGAAAGTATGCATTTGATGGCTGTAAAAACCTAACGCTTAACGTGACAAAGGACAGTTACGCCGAGCAATACTGTACAGACAACAATTTAATTTATGCTTACACCGATAGCACGGACTGACTGATCGACTGATAATAAAAAATCATCATACAGAAAAAGGAGTTGCATCAACATGGAACGTACCCTCATCGCCAACGTCGTCTGCGGCGAAAACAACAAGATTCAGGGGTTCGTGGAGAACCTGCGGAACAAGCGCACCATGGCTTTCCTGGTAATCCGCGACCACTCTGGCCGCCTGCAAGTGACCATCGAAAAGGAAAAGCACCCCGACCTGGCGGCGATCGTGGATCAATTGACCGTGGAATCCGTCGTCACCTGCATCGGCCCCGTGGTGGAGAATGAATACGTGAAGATGGGCGGCAAGGAAATGCTGCCCGAGGAAATGGAGATCCTGTCCATTGCCGAGCCGCTGCCGCTCACCAAGGACGCCGCCATCGACAGCCGCATGGACTATCGTTGGATCGACCTGCGGTCGGACAAGAACACCCTGATCTTCAAGGCCCAGACCGAGCTGGTGGGGGCCATGCGGGAATATTGCCTCAGCAAGAACTTCATGGAAATCCACACCCCCAAGCTCATCGGCGCGGCCAGCGAAAGCGGCAGCGATGTGTTCGAGCTGAAATATTTCGACCGGAAAGCCTACCTCAGCCAGAGCCCCCAGTTCTACAAGCAGATGGCCATGGCCGCGGGCTTTGACCGCATCTTTGAGGTCGGCCCCGTGTTCCGCGCCGAAAAGAGCTTCACCAACAAGCACGCCACCGAGTTCACCGGCTTCGACGTGGAAATGAGCTACATCACCTCCTTCCGGGACGTGATGGCCTTTGAAGCGGAACTGCTGCAATACGCCCTCAAACGCGTGAAGGAAAAGTACGGCGACCAGATCAAGGAGCTTTACGGCCTGGAGACCGTCGTGCCCGCCCTGCCCTTCCCCGAAATGAAGCTGGCCGACGTGTACAAGGAACTGGAAGAACGCTACGGCTACACCGTGGAGGACAGCGAAAAGAACGACCTGACCACCGACGCCGAGCACCTGTGCGCCAAGCTGAGCATGGACAAGTTCGGGCATGAATTCCTGTTCGTCACCGACTACGGCCCAGAAAAGCGCGCCTTCTACCACATGCGCGATGAGCACGGCATGCCCCTGGGCTACGACCTGATCTGGCGCGGCACCGAAATCACCACCGGCGCCCAGCGCGAACACCGCTACGAACAGCTCCGCAAGCAGGCCGACGAAAAGGGCCTGGGCGAGGACGTGAAGTTCTACATGGACTTCTTCCGCTACGGCTGCCCGCCCCACGGCGGCTTCGGCCTGGGCGTTGACCGCCTGACCATGCTGCTCCTGGGCCTGAGCATCAAGGAAGTGATGTTCCTGTTCCGCGGGCCGAACCGGATCACGCCGTGATATTAGGCAATAGGCATTAGGCAATAGGTATTAGAGAATTGTCGTTCGATAAACAGCTGACTTTGATCGCACACTATTTCTAATGCCTAATGCCTATTGCCTAATGCCTGTTCTCATATTTCAGTTGCCAAACGCCCAAAAATCTGTTATACTGAGGTATCCTTGTAAGGAGGTGTTTTTCGCATGGCGCAGAAACAACCCAAAAAAGAAAACCTCCCCGTCAAAGTGGACGTGGATTTGAGCAACGGCGGCACCATCACCTATGCCAACGAAGTGATCGCCACCATCGCGGGCGTCGCCGCCAACGAGGTGGACGGCGTGGCGGGCATGAGCGTCACCGGCGGCATCGGTGATATCTGGAGCCGCAATAAGAATATTACCAAGGGCGTCAAGGTGGAAGTGGGCAGCCAGGAAGCCGCCGTCGACCTTTATATCATCGTGGAATATGGCAAGCCCATCCAGAAGGTGGCCGCCGAGGTGCAGGAAAACGTGCGCAAGGCCCTGGAAGGGCTCACCGGGCTGCATGTGGTGAAGGTGGACGTGCACGTGCAGGGCGTCAGCTTTGAAATGGAAAAGAAAGCCAACGAAAACCTGCTGGAAGCCTCCAAGAAGCCCGTCCTGGCCGAAGCCAGCGAACCCGCGGAAGCCCCGAAGCAGGAAGAAAAGCCCGCGGCAGGCAGCGACGAAATCGTGCAGGACGAAGCTGCCGCCGAGCAGAAGGACTTTGACCCGGAAACCCTGGCAGAGGAAGAAAAGCTGGAGGGAACCGCCGCGCCCGCCGCGGAGGAACAGAAAACCGAAACAGCGCCCCAGAATAAAAAGAAAAAGCTTCCTCCCCGGACCCGGATTCGTTCCTGACCGCCGGGGATACCCGGCCCCGGAGCGTTTCTCCTTTTGACGCTCCCGGTTCATTTTCGGCAAAGAAGGGAGGGCCTGTATGAAATTCAGATTCTGGGACAGGATCGTGCTGCTGGCCGGCGCCGCCACGGTGCTGCTGGCCGGCGCATCCCTGCTGATCGGCGGCCTGCGGCAGGGCAGCGAAATGCCCGCC
>CADBCX010000085.1 GCA_902793245.1 uncultured Eubacteriales bacterium
TTGTGCTTCTGGCCCGGCGGCGTAGCCGCCAATCCGGATGCAAAGCATCCGGGAAAGCAAGGAAAAAGCGCTGGGGAAAAGAAAGCCTTTTGTACGCTCCTTCCGCTTCGGCTTTACATGGTAAAGCCGAAGCGGAAACCAACTTGGTGGAGGCTTTCCTTTCCCCAGCGCTTTTCCCTCGCTTTCTTGGGCCAGAAGCCCGCAAGCTTCCGCAAACCCCAGCGCGGCAGGCGGAGGCTGTTGGCTTATTCCAACGGCGTTATTTCGCCAGGTGCGGGTCCAGGGGGATCATCCCCCTGGTGGGGTCTGGGGTGAAACCCCAGCGTAACCTTTTGTTGGATATTCGTCCTATATTCGTCCTTTACAACAAAGCTGTTAAGAATTTAGAAAAAGAAAAGTATTATGGCTACGATGAACCTCCTCAGCAAACTTTTTCCCGTCTCAGAACGCTTTTGCATCTTCCTGCACGGAGAAAAATATGCTATAATGTGGCTGTGCGGGAAGTTCCTTCCGCACGAAAACGATGCCATCGGTTCGTTTCAAACGGTCTGAGATATGGCTTTTTACCGGATGACCGAGGTGATCTGAAATGCAAAACGACCATGCGGCTTCATCGAGGAAAAACAACTGGCTGTTTATCCTGCTGCTGTGCGCGGCGGGCCTGCTCATCAATTTTCTGGGCGTCAAGCTGGCACTGGCGCTGAACCTGCCCCTGTATCTGGACAACATCGGCGGCGCGCTGGCGGCGGCGCTGGGCGGGTACGTCCCGGCGATTATCGTGGGCTTTTTAACAAACCTCATCAACGGCATCGGGGATTATACCACCACATATTACGGTTCGCTGACTGTGCTGATTGCCGTGAGCGCGGTTTACTTCGCCGACAAGGGCTATTTTTCCAGGCTTTCGCGCCTGCCGATCATCATTCTGACCTTCGCCCTCATCGGCGGCGGGCTGGGGTCGGTGCTGACGTGGGCGCTGTACGGGTTTGATTTCGGTACCGGTATTTCCGCGCCGCTGGCTCACCGCATTTTTGAATCCGGCGCGCTGAACGAATTCTGGTCCCAGTTTTCCGCCGATATGCTCATCGACCTGCTGGATAAAACCATTACCGTGCTGATTGTGGCGCTGGTGCTGCGGCTGCTGCCCGAATCGTTCAGGGACCGCTGCCGGTTCAGCGGCTGGCGGCAAACGCCCCTGAGCCGCACGACCCGCCAGGCGGCGGAAAGGCGGCTGGCCCGGAAAACCTCGCTGCAGACCAAGATCGTGGCGGTGGTCGCGTCGGCGATGATCGTGATCGCCGCAGCGGTGACGGGCATCAGTTATATCCATTTCCGCGACGCCGCCATCGGGGAAAAAGTCAATAAAGCCGAAAGCGTGGTGCAGACGGCGAAGAGTTATCTTGACGCCGAGAGGATCGACGAATTCATTGCCCGGGGCGAAGCGGCGGAAGGCTACGCGGAGACCAAAGCCCGCCTGAAAACGTTGATGGACGCTTCCGACGATATTTCTTACGTGTACGCCTATCGGATTCTGGAGGACGGCTGCCATGTGGTGTTCGACCCGGATACTGAGGATACCCCGGGCGCCGCGGCGGGCGAAGTGATTCCCTTCGACGAAGCCTTTCAGGAATATGTGCCCGCCCTGCTGGCCGGGGAAAAAATCGCGCCGGTGGAATCCAACGAATCCTACGGCTGGCTGCTTTCCGTGTATGAACCGGTGAAGGACAGCCAGGGCGTGTGCCAGTGCTACGTGGCGGTGGATATCGACATGGGCAGCATCGCCGTGAGCGGTTATCAGTTCCTGGCCCGCGTGGTATCGCTGTTCTTCGGTTTTTTCGTGATGATTCTGACCATCGCCATCTGGCTGGCGGAGTACAGCGTGATCCTGCCAATCAACTCCATGGCGCTGACCGCCGACCAGTATTCTTTTGAAACAGAGGAGGCGCGGACGGACGCCGTGAAAAAAATCAGGGACCTGGATATTAACACCGGGGATGAAATTGAAAACCTGTACCGCTCCGTGGTAAAAACCACGGAAGGCGTGGTGAGCAGTATCGAGCAGGTAGAGCGGCAGAAGGAAGTGATCAGCAAGCTGCAGAACGGCCTGATCCTGGTGCTGGCTGACATGGTGGAAAGCCGCGACAAATGCACCGGCGACCATGTGCGCAAGACAGCGGCCTATGCCGACGTGATTATGCGGCAGTTGAAAAAAGAGGGCATCTACGCCGATCAGCTGACCGACAGCTTTATGGAGGACGTGGTGAATTCCGCGCCGCTGCACGACGTGGGCAAAATCCATGTGCCCGATTCCGTGCTGAACAAGCCGGGACGGCTGACGGACGAAGAATTTGCCCAAATCAAGCTGCACACCACCTCCGGCAGCGAGATCATTGCCCGCGCCATCGATATGGTTTCCGAGGGCGACGAGGGCTTCCTGAAGGAAGCCAAGAACCTGGCGCTGTACCACCACGAAAAGTGGAACGGCATGGGCTATCCCAAGGGACTGAAGGGCGAGGAGATCCCGCTGTCCGCCCGTATCATGGCCGTGGCCGACGTGTTCGACGCGCTGGTGTCCCGCAGGAGCTATAAGGAGGGCCTCTCCATGGAGGAGGCCATGAAGATCATTCACCAGGGCAGCGGCACGCATTTCGATCCCAATATTGTAAAAGCGTTTGAGGACGCCCGCGACGAGGTGGAGCGGATCATGCGCAGCCACCGGGAGCAGGGGATTGCGTAGCGGGAACATACCAAACCCAACGGAGCTGTTCAGTCGTTCATTGCATGGACGGTTAAAGGGACCAACCAAAAGCCTTCCCCTTGAGGGGAAGGTGGGCCGCGCGGAATCAATATGGAGAGAGTGAACAAGTTCATTCGCGCGGCTCGGATGAGGTGTCCCTTTTGAACAGTAATAAAGCAGTTTGGTAGAATATATTCTTTTACACCTCATCCGTCAGGCGCGAATTGTCTTCGGTACATTGAGCCAACCGGGTTCCGCGCCTGACACCTTCCCCTCAAGGGGAAGGCTTTTGTCAATGCCCAATCCAAATCAACGGAGGAAAAAGCCATGCAGGATCGTGAGCATCCCTTGATGAAATGGTTCGGTGACCGCCGGATCGTGCGGCTGATGCTGCTGGCGGCCCTGTTGGCGCTGGGCGTGATTCATATTGAATTTATTATCAGCTCGGTGCAGCTGGTGTGGCGGGTGGCAAGGCCGCTGATCATTGGCGCGGCGATTGCCTATGTCCTGGAAATCATTATCAAGCGGCTGGAAAAAGCCGTGTTCCCCAACACCCAAAACCGCTGGCTGAAAAAAAGCCGCCGCGGGCTCTGCATCCTGCTGTCAGCCCTGCTGCTGGTTTCTTTGGTGGTGCTGCTGGTTTTCACCGTCATCCCCGGGCTGGTGGACGCTTTCACCCTGCTGAGCCGTGAACTGCCCAACTACTTCGCCGATGTGAAGGAATGGCTGCTGAACGTCTTCCGGAATGTTCCCCAGGTGTCGGACTATTTGATTGATTTGAATCTGGAATGGGATTCCGTGCAGGAGCGTATCGTCAACTGGGCTCTGAACGGCGTGATTGCCGGCGAGCTGCTGTCCTCCACGGTTACGGTCATCGGCGCGGTGTCGGGCCGGATTGCCAATTTCTTTATTTCCTGCATCTTTGCCCTGTTCCTGCTGGCGGGCAAGCAAACCCTGACCCGGCAATTCCACAGCGTGATGAACGCAGCCGCTTCGGAACGCACGAACGAGCGCGTGATGCGGGTGCTGACCGCCGCCAACCGCTGCTTTTCCGGCTTTATTGTGGGGCAGAGTGTGAACGGGCTGATTCTTGGGATTCTCACCTGGATCGGCATGCGCATCATTGGCATGCCCTATGCGCTGATGGTGGGCGTCCTGAGCGGCACGACGTCCCTGGTGCCGATTATTGGCGGCTATATCGGCGCGGTGCTGGGCACATTCCTGGTGTTTACCGCAAATCCCGGCATGGCGCTTTGGTTCCTGATCTTCATCATCGTCCTGCAAACCGTACAGGGCAACCTGCTCTACCCCCGGCTGGTGGGCAATTCCGTGGGACTGCCAAGCCTGTGGGTGCTGGCTGCGGTCAGCGTGGGCGGCGGACTGGGCGGTATCAGCGGCATGGTGGTCGCCGTGCCGATCACCGCTACGATCTACGCATTGGTTCAGCAGTGGGTGCAGAAGAAAAAGCAGGAGGCCGCGCCGGATACTTCCTCCCTGGGCAGGCAGGAGGCTCCAACCGTTTCTCAGCCCCAGCAGCCAATAAAAAGAGGCTGTCGCTAATCTTATCAGAATAAAAACACCCGAACCGATATGTTGTCAGCGGTTCGGGTATTTCTTTTGCGGCGTGGATTATTCCGCCTGTTCCGCGAGGGCTTTTTCGATGGCTTCCAGCAATTGGTCGCGGCCGTCGCCGGTTTCGCTGGAATAGCAGATCACCTGCCAGGGCTGCACCTGCAAAGCGCGGCAGATAGGCGCCAGGTTCTTCATCCGGGCGCCGCGGGAGATCTTGTCAGCCTTCGTGGCGATCACCAGGAAGGGAAGCCCGCTTCCCCGCAGGAAAGCGTTCATCTGCACGTCGTCCTGGGTGGGTTCGTGGCGGATGTCCACCAGATGCAGGGTCAGCCGCAGCTGGTTGGTTTCGCGGAAGTATCCCTCCATCATGCCGCCCCAGCGCAGCTTTTCCTGCTTGTCCACCTTGGCGAAGCCATAGCCCGGCAGATCGACCAAATAAAAGGCTTCGTTTAACAGAAATAAGTTGATCAGCCGGGTCTTGCCGGGGGTGGCGCTGGTTTTCGCCAGCGCCTTCCTGCGGCAAAAATTGTTGATCAGGCTGGACTTGCCCACATTGCTTTTTCCCGCCACGGCGATTTCCGGCAGGGCCGGGCCGGGCGCGGCGTAAGATGACATGCTGGTGACAAAGGATGCGGATTTGATTTCCATGGTGATCTCACTTTCAGTTCTTGATATTATGCCCGCTCGATTTCAACGGTCACATTGCGGCAGTGCTTCATCCGCACGTCCGCTTCGCCCTCACAGACGCAGTTGGTGAACACGGCGTCCCGCACCTCATGGCCGGGCGCGTCAAAGCCGGTCAGCTGGATGGCGGGTACGGTGTGGTCTTCCTTTTCCCAGTAGTCCCGCGCCCAGCCGGTGAAGGACACCCGGTCACAGCGGAAATACTCGAATACCGGCGGCTCTGGCGCGCCTTCCCCGTCGTCGTTGTAGAGCACCGCCGTCACCAGGAAACGGGACAGGGCGCAGTCCCGCACGGTGACATTCCGCACGTATCCGCCGCGCTTCCTGGTGGCCTTGATCTGCACGCCGTAGAGGGAATGGCGCAGGTCGCAGTCCCAGATTTTCACATCCTCCACGCCGCCGCTCATTTCGCTGCCGATGGCGATGCCCAGGCCGTATTCGCTCACGCAGTCGAAAATACGGATGCGCCGGGTGGGGCGGTTGACGCGGTTGCCCTCCGGGTTCTTGCCGCTCTTGATGGCCACGGAATCGTCGCCGGTGTGGAATTCGCAGGCGAAAAGCACGCAGTCCTCGCTGGAGTCCGGGTCCCAGCCGTCGCCGTTCCACACGTCCTCCGAGCGGAAAACGCAGTGGTCGGTGACGATGTTCCGGGAATAGACCATGTGCACGTTCCAGCTGGCTCCGTTTTGCAGCGTCAGGCCGGTGATGCGCACGTTTTCGCAGTTGCTCAGATTGATCAGGCGACCACGCGCCCGGCCGGGGATGGTGTGGTCGTTTTCGTATTCCTTAATCTTATCCCCCAGGGCGGCCAGCTGGTCTTTCAGCAGTTCGGTTTCCCGATTGATGATATTCAGCGCCAGCGGCTGGCCTCCGCCGCAGAGAATTCCCTCGCCGTAAATCAGCACGTTGCGGCAGTTGGGGCCTGCGTCGGCGTGGAGCTCGCCCAGATTCAGCAGGCTTTGGTAGCACTGCTGGTGGATGCCTTCGAAGCGGCTTTCGATCTTGGGCAGGTAATCCGCCGGGTCGTCGGTGCCCTGCAATACCGCGCCTTTTGCCAGATGCAGCGCCATTTCACTGTGCAGCCGCAGCCCGCCCGTGCGGAACACGCCCGCGGGGAGGTACACCTCCTGATCCGGCCCGCAGTCGTCGATCGCGGCCTGGAGCGCGGCGGTGTTCAGGGTCTGCCCGTCGCCCACGGCGCTGTAAGGCGGCAGGGTCACGTCCATGGGCTTTTTGACCGCGGCTGTCTTCGCCGCCGTTTCCCCGATCAGTTCTCCGCCCAGGCAAACCTGCACGTCGTAGCTTGTTCCAGGCGCCAAATGCTCCACCGTCACATGGGTGCGGTTGACCTCCGCCACCGGCCTGCCGTCCAGCAGCACCGTATAAACTGCGTTCCGCATTGCCTCCGCCGGCTGTTCCCACCATAGGCAAAGCGCGCTGTCCAGCGCGGAAAAATGTATGAACGTGCGCATGAACCCTTCTCCATTCCCGGCGAAAAAAACCCGCCGTTATTCCTTGCTTATTATATACGCAGAAAGACCATTTCGCAACGCCGCGGAGCTGATTTTTCCTGATTGTTCAGCCTGAATCCGGCAGAAGCTTAGAACGTGAAACAAAGAGGATGGCGATTGAACACTTATATATTTGCATTATATATATTATTTATATATTATATTATATATAATAGCTAACGCTTATAGGAAGCCGGGATTTTTTCTTTTTTCGACTTGATTTTCATCCGTCTGTGCCCCATTTTGATGGAACGCCGGATCGGCTGTTTGGAGAAGCACATGATATGGATCATTTTTCATTGATCATACATATATAGAGTATGCTCTTGACGAAGGGAATGAGCAATTCTTATAGTACTTATCTAGATTAAAAAAGTTTAAATTTTGTTTATATTTTATTAACGCGTATTGACATCGGAATGCTCATAAAGTATAATAAGCATGTTATCTGGGAGGATAAGATTCCGTCTAAGGACACAAAAAGGAGAGGTAAGCCATGAAGAAGATTATTTCGCTGGTGATGGCTTTTGCGCTGTTATTGGCCGGCATTTCGGCCCTTGCCGAAACGCACCCCACGCCTCCTGTCAGCACCTTTGCCAAAATGAAGGTAAAAATCAATGACAGGGGCTACACGATCTCTTTCGATAAACCCGTGGATCGCCTGTTCGTCAATTGGACCGATACCGACGAACTGCAGGAGCTGATGATCGACGAGGATCTGCGCGCCTATGCTTTCAAGGCGGAACACAAGTATAATGCCGGCGTGGAAGGCTCTTTCTCCGACGCCCATTCTACCGTGGTCAAATACGGCAGGGAAACGCTGTACGAGGATATTCAGATTAATCCCGCTACGGGCAAAGAGGTCGTAAGAGATACCATTACCTATAAGAAAATCCAGACCTTGAAAGCCAATTCCAAACTCGGCCAGAACATCGCGAAGTTCAGGAAGCAGTATAAAGACTACGAAATCGAAATCATTATGCCCGAGCAGGTGTTTGTAACCACCACGGACGAAGAGGGCAATGAGGTCGAAGTTCCGTTGGTTGATGAAAAAGGCCATTATGTCTATACGGATGGCGAAATGAGAGCTTATTCCACGACGAAGACGCAGTATTGGGCAACCAATGTTGCCACCCGCGCGCAGGCCGCTTTCATTACCCTGCAGGATGACGAATGGGTTGTCTACTACAACCGTTCCGGCCAGATCATCGACATCGAATACTACGAAAATCAGTTCTGATTTCTCTGCCTGAACAAATCGGGCCACGGCGGGTTTCCGCCGTGGCTCTTTTGTTATGGAAAGAGTGATCGTATTTATTCTTTTTCTTTCCTGACCGGCTGTGTTTCCAAGAGCATTTCTTCCAGAATCGCGGCAGCCTCCCCCGCCAGGCGCAGGCAGGGACGGCGGGCATAAAACTCCGGCGTGCGGGGTTCTGGAACGCCGCCGGGGGTGACGGGCACATCTTTCAGCAATTCCCGGCAGACGATGGTGCCGTTCCTTTCCCGGAACCGCCGGGCGTATTCCTGCACCAGCTGATAGTGAGCCGCCTTCGCCTGGGGGACGGCGGGGTCGTCGTATCCCCGCAGGATGCCCAGCGCCAGCAGCGCGCCGCTGACCGTGCCGCACACCTCCCGCAGCCGTCCCATGCCGCCGCCGAAGGACGACGCCATTCGCGCCGCAGTGTCAATGTCCAGCCCGGTTTCGTCGCAGAACGCGCAGAACACCGCCTGGGCGCAGTTGTAGCCCTGCATGAACAGCCGTTTCGCTTCTTCTTCGTGATTCATCGGAGCCTCCGTTCTGTCAGCCGCCTTCGCCGTCTGCATAGTATTTTCCATCGGGCGTCCGATGGATCACACCCAGGCTTACCAGCTGCATCGTGTACTCCGGAAAATCATCCGGGTTCATCAAATCCGTTTCAGACAGGGGCTTTGCCGACTCCGGCCCGACAGCGCCCGCTTCCCTGAGCGCCTGCAGGATCAGCTTCCTGCGCAGCGCCAGCGCAGAGGATGTGAATACAGCCACGCTTCTTCGCCTCCAGTGTATTTATATGACCGGGCTAACCGTCATGCGGTCTGATCGTCCGCATGATTCCTTTTCATTTCCCCATAGAAGTTCACAATGACGGACGTGATAATCGCCACCACGACGATGCCGTAAATCCCCAGGAAAACGGAAAGCACCCTGCCCACCAGGGTGGTGGCGGAAATATCGCCGAAGCCGATGGTGGTCACCAGCGCGAAGCAGTACCACAGCGCGTCGCCATAGTCGGACATGTTCGGTTCCAGCGTTGACATGATACTGGAGCACGCGATGATCATCAGCAGCAGCCCAAGCAGAATCTCCACCACATAGGTTTCCCGGATGATATTCAGTAGGATATTCAGCTTCATCTGGGATATGGATATGCCGACCACATGCAGGATCAACCGCGCAAGGATCAACAGCATCAGGAAAATATACAGAATTGCGTCCACCACGTTTCCCGCCATGGACTCGTCCAGGGCTTCCAATTCCCCGATCTGTTCTGAGAGTTCTGTATAGCCAGGATTCGCCTGCGGCTCCACATCCTCCATCTGGACGGTTTTGCTCAGCACTTGATCCCCGGCGACACAAAAGAGTCCGACGACGATCACGATCAGGATGCAGACCACATTGAACAGGATGGTGCGGCCCTTCGGCTTTTTGATCATCGCCATGACCCGGTTAAACAGAATCACGGTCAGCTCAACAGCAGCCGCGGCCAGCAGACTTGAATGGAACGGATCGATGATCAGGATCAGCGCCGCGCCCACCAGATAGAAAGCCATCACGCAAAAACGCTGCGTCTTCGTGCGTTTTCCTTCGTTCAGACGAATGGCGTTTTCTGCCGCCATCAGCAGAAACAGGACGACCAGGAACCCTTTATTCTCTGTGAAATGCTGAATCAGGTAGGTCGCGTATAAAACGATGAAGCCCGAAAGAATACTGTCCAGAATGTGCAGGTTCGTTTTTCTTTTATATTTTGCCGCGGACGTGTCCATGAGTTTTCCGCCTCCTGTGTGTCTGTATTCCCCTCAGCTTGAAGGCCATCATAGGATGATTCCCTGTTCACTCATCAAGACCAGGATGAATTCCGCATACTCCCTGATTTCCGCCAGATCAATCTTGGGGATCGGCAGGAAGAACAGGGCCTGGTGAATCCCCTCCAGGTAAAGCGCAACGATCAGGACGCATCCCGCGGCGGGAATCAGCATGCCAATCAGTTCATTCTTCGGCTTTCTGGTATACGAGAACAACAGCACAAACGGGGCCAGGAAAGCCAGGCCGATCGAGCCGCCAAAGCCCACGGCAATCGAGATGTAAGCGCCCTTTTCAACCGCCGAATACATCTCTTCCTCATACGGATTCTCCTGGTCTGTCTCGGTCATGGCGGCTTCGCCTGTTTCATCGCTTTCCGTTTCAGGCTGGGCAGCCTGTTCCACCGTTTCCGTTTCAGGCTGTGCGTCCGTTTCCATGACTGCGACGGATTCCATTTCTTTTTCCAGCGCAAAATGCACCCCTTCGTTGACAGAGAAACCGAGAACCACGCCTAAATCCAGGATGCTGACGATCACCATCATGATCGCCAGGAATACCGAAAAGTTCCAGGAATTTCTCTTCGTCTTGAGGAAGGCTTTATATTCCTCGTGGGTCTTTCCGTGGCGGCGGAAGCGGAGCTCCCTTGTTTTCACGTACACCGCCAGGGCGATGAACAGCACAAAGGTCATGGGCGGTTTCACCGGAAGAAGCGGGTAGGCCCAGGCGGGAATCCTGATTATGCCTCTTGCCGACTGAATCTTCATCGCCATGCAGCCGACTTCGTATCCGATGGGCAGCAGCGTCAGCAGCCGGAAGATCACAACGGATTTCCCTTTGAAAATGTGTACCGGTTTGTAATTCAGGAACAGCATCACCAGCGTGCACAGGAGAAGGTCGACAAAGAGGTTGAAACACAGAAAGCCGTACGGCACCGCCCGATCCAGCGCGGACTGGATGGTGGGCAGCACCTGGCTGGGATCGGTAATGAGCGCCTCCATGCCGCCGATCAGGTAATGGTAAAAGAAAAGATAATACAGCCCGCAGATCCCGGCGGCAGCGCCAAAGTTTTTGATCAGCTGTTTTCGGTAGCCGTTGCTGGTGTCCAGGATCTGCGCGAAGGTGGCGATCAGCAGAAACGGCAGGGAAAAGTCAGCGATGCTGTCCAGCGTGGGCAGAAACTCCGCCGTACCCTCCGCGATACTCTGGTCGAGACGCCCGCCCAGCTTGAGAATGACAACCACCTGAGCCAGCACGATGCACGCCCAGCCCAGCGCCATGAAATGCTGAAAAGAGAGCGGCCCCCGGTAACGTATATCATTTTCAGCCGTAACTTCATGAATCCTGATCTTTTGCCTGCCCGCCTTGGCTGGCTTTCTCTGCCTGGTTTGCATTCCTCTTCCTCCGCAATTGCGTTGTCCACGTTCCTCATTCGACATTGATTGGCTGTATTCCTTTTTGCCACAATGGAAATCTGTTGAAACAAAGGCTCCCGAAGTCGCCCTCGGGAGCCTTGTTTGATTGAATGAATTACTTGCTCATCGCCTGCTGGACAGCCACAGCGACGGCCACGGTCATGCCGACCATGGGGTTGTTGCCGGCGCCCAGGAAGCCCATCATTTCCACGTGGGCGGGCACGGAGGAGGAACCGGCGAACTGCGCGTCGGAGTGCATACGGCCCATGGTGTCGGTCATGCCGTAGGAGGCGGGGCCGGCGGCCATGTTGTCGGGATGCAGGGTGCGGCCGGTGCCGCCGCCGGAAGCCACGGAGAAG
>CADBCX010000086.1 GCA_902793245.1 uncultured Eubacteriales bacterium
ACGGCACCAGCCTGTCCCCCCTGCCGTACTTTTCGCCCAAGCCCGCCCTGGCCTGCATCCACCAGGAGAAGATCACCGCGTTCCACGGGGTGCCCACCATGTTTATTGCCCTGCTGGAGCACCCGGACTTCCCCAAGACCGACTTTTCCCACATGCGCACCGGCATCATGGCGGGTTCCCCCTGCCCGATTGCCGTGATGCGGGACGTGGTGGAAAAGATGCACATGACGGAAATTACCATCGTCTACGGCCAGACCGAGGCCAGCCCCGGCTGCACCATGTCCTCCACCGACGACCCGCTGGAAGTCCGCGTCACCACCGTGGGCCGGGCCATGCCGGAGATCGAGTGCAAGATCGTGGACCCCGAAACCGGGGAAGAACTACCCGACAACGTGACCGGTGAGTTCGTGGCCCGGGGCTACAACATCATGAAGGGCTACTACAAAATGCCCCGCGCCACCCAGGAAGCCATCGACAAGGACGGCTGGCTGCATACTGGCGACCTGGCCTGCCGTACGCCCGAGGGCAATTACCGCATCACCGGGCGCTTGAAGGACATGATCATCCGCGGCGGCGAAAACATCTACCCGAAAGAAATTGAGGAGTTCATCTATACCCATCCCAAGGTCTCCGACGTGCAGGTGATCGGCGTACCCGACGAACAGTACGGCGAAGAAATTATGGCGGTGGTCATCCTGAAAGAAGGACAATCCATGACCGCCGACGAATTAAAGGGATTTGTGCGCGACCATATGGCCCGCCACAAGACCCCCCGCTACGTCCAGTTCGTGCAGGAGTTCCCCACCAACGCCGCGGGCAAGATCCTGAAATACAAAATGCGCCAGGACGCGGTGGAGCTGCTCAAGCTGCAAAAGGCCAATTCTATTGAAACGGCGTAATCATTGATCGTTGTTAGTTCTAAGTTCTAAGTTCCAAGTTCTAAGCCAATATTGCCTTGGAATTTGCAACGAAAGCTTAGAACTTATCCCTTAGAACTTAGAACTTACTCAGAAAGGAAGCGTACACCATGGAAATCAAAATGAACCTGACGAAATTCCCCAAGGCGAAGCCGGACTGGAACAAGCTGGGCTTCGGCAAAATCTTCACGGATCACATGTTCGTGATGGACTGGAACAGCGAAAAGGGCTGGTACGACGCCCGCATCGAGCCCTTCGGGCCGCTGGTGCTGCATCCCGCCGCCACGGTGTTCCACTACGGCGCGGAAATCTTCGAGGGCCTGAAAGCCTACCGCCGCCCCGACGGCGACGTGCAGCTGTTCCGTCCCTGGGAAAACATCAAGCGCCTGAACGCCTCCGCCGAACGTCTTTCCCTGCCTCAGGTGGACGAAGCCTTCACCCTGGACGCCCTCAAAAAGTTCGTGGCCCTGGAAAAGGACTGGGTGCCCTCCCTGCCCGGCACCAGCCTGTACCTGCGCCCCTTCCTGTTCGGCAATGACGAAACCCTGGGCGTGCACACCATCCACAACGCCAAGTTCCTCATCATCGCTTCCCCCGTGGGTGCGTACTACGCCGAAGGCCTGAACCCCGTCAAGATCATGATCGAAACCGAGGACGTGCGTGCGGTGCGCGGCGGCACGGGCTACACCAAGTGCGGCGGTAACTACGCGGCCTCCATGCGCGCCGGCGACAAGGCCGCCGCCGAGGGCTATTCCCAGGTGCTGTGGCTGGACGGCGTGGAGCGCAAGTACATTGAGGAAGTGGGCGCGATGAACGTCATGTTCCTCATCAACGATACCGTGGTGACCCCCAAGCTCACCGGCTCCATCCTGCCCGGCATCACCCGCAAGAGCTGCATTGAACTCCTGAAAGAAATGGGCTGGAAGGTGGAAGAACGCCTCCTGTCCGTGGACGAGCTGGAAGACGCCATGAAGTCCGGCGCCCTCAAGGAAGCCTGGGGCTGCGGCACCGCGGCGGTCATTTCGCCCATCGGCGAGCTGCGCATTAACGGCACCTCCTTCCAGGTGGCGGACGGCGGCATCGGCAAGCTGAGCCAAAAGCTGTACGACACCCTCACCGACATCCAGTGGGGCAAAGCGCCTGATACCCACCAGTGGACCTGCAAGGTGTGATCCATCCATAAAAAACAAACCCCGCTGCGCCCAATCGGCACGGCGGGGTTTGCTTTATGAGGTTTATGCTCTCAGCACTGCGTTGAACTGTTCCTTGCTGATCTTGAGGGCTTTTTCGGTCAGGCGGGTGATTTCCTCGTCGGTGAGGGTATGGTCGGCGGCCCGGTAGGTGAGGGAGAAGGCCACGGACTTGTTGCCCAGGCCGACCTGCACGCCCCGGAACACGTCGAACATGCGGATATCCTCCAGCATCGCGCCGCAGCCCTGCTTGATGGCGTCCATCAGCGGGCCCACCTGCTGGCTTTCCTTCATCACCAGCGCCAGGTCGCGGTTCACGGCGGGGAAGCGGGCGATGGACTTCACCTCGCCCATGGCCGTGGTCTTGGCGAAGAACAGCGGCAGGTTCACCACCGCCACATACACACGTCCGGACAGGTCATACTTTTCCGCGGTGTCGGGGTGCATTTCGCCCACCACCGCCAGGCATTCGCCGTCCACAGTGATGGCCGCCCGGCGTCCGGGATGGAGGTAGGGCGCGTCGGTGGAGGCGATGGCGCAGGGGATGCCCGCCTGCTTGCAGAGGGCTTCCACCACGCCGCGAATGGCGTAGAAGTCCGCGCTGCCGCCGTACATGCCCAGGGCCAGCTCGTGGGTCTCGGTGGGCAGGCCCTCTTTTGTGCGGTTCTTGGCGTCGTAGATGGTGCCCAGTTCATAGAGCTTGCCGCTCTCGTTGCCGTTCTTGATGTTGGTGGCGAGGGTTTTCAGCAGCCCCGGCAGCACGGTGGTGCGCATGCAGGAGGTGTCCTCCCCCAGAGGGTTGCGGATCATCAGCGGCGCGTTGCGGGGGTCGCTTTCCGGCAGGCCCAGAGCCGCGATGGTCTTGGGCGAGATGAAGGAGAAGGTCATGCTCTCATAGAAGCCCATGCCGGTCAATTGTCCCCGGATGACGGATTCCCGCCGCCCGGTGTCGTTCAGGCCGCCCATGGGGGTCTCGCCCCGCAGGTGGGTAATGGGGATGCGGTCATAGCCTGCGTAGCGCAGCACTTCCTCGCAGATATCCGCTTCCTGCTCCATGTCCTGGCGGAACAGGGGCGCGGTGACCACCATTTCGTCGCCGTTCCGGGTGACCTTGAACAGCAGCTTTTTCAGAATGTCTTCCATTTCCTCAGGGGCGATGTCCACGCCCGCCCGCCGCGCCATCCGGGCGCAGGACACGGTGAGGGTCACGGGCTGCAGGGGCTTGGGATAAATGTCGATGACGCCGCTGACCACGTCGCCCGCGTCCAGCTCGTTGACCATCTGGCAGGCCCGGTTCAGGGCGTCCATCACGGTGGCGGGGGAGACGCCGCGCTCAAAGCGTCCGCTGGACTCGGTGCGAATGCCGAGAGACCGGGCGGTGACGCGCACGCAGGCCCGGTCAAAGGAGGCGCACTCGAACAGCACGTCCTTCGTGGTTTCGGTGATTTCGCTTTCCTCGCCGCCCATGATGCCCGCCAGGCCGGTGGGGCCCTGCTCGTCGCAGATCATGAGCTCGGTGCCGTTGAGGGCGTATTCCTTGCCGTCCAGGGTGGTGAGCTTTTCGCCCTTCTCCGCCTTGCGCACGATGATGTGGCTGCCCCGGACCTTGCTCAGGTCAAAGGCGTGCATGGGGTGTCCGGTCTCCAGCATGATGAAGTTGGTGATGTCCACGATGTTGTTGATGGAGCGCATGCCCGCGGCGTACAGGTACTGCCGCAGCCAGTAGGGGCTTTCGCCCACGCGTACGTTCTTGATGACCTTGGCGGCGTACCGGGGGCAGAGCTCGCTTTCCTGCACGTCCACTTTGGCGTAGTTGTGAATGTCGCCGCCCGCTTCGGTGACTTTGATTTCGGGCAGTTTGAGTTCTGTGTTCATGGCCACGGCGGTTTCCCTTGCCACGCCCCAGACGCACAGGCAGTCGGGCCGGTTGGCGAGGATTTCAAAGTCGATCACCGTGTCGTCCAGGCCGAAGATGGGCTTCACGTCCGCGCCTAAGGGGTGATCCTCCCGGAAGATCAGCAGGCCCGCCGTACCCACGGAGGGGTACAGTTCCACCGGCACGCCGATTTCCGGGCCGGAGCACAGCATGCCCTGCGATTCGACGCCCCGCAGCTTGCCCTTCTTGATGGTCACGCCGCCGGGGAGTTTCGCCCCGATCTTCGCCACCGGCACCAGGATGCCTTCGGTTACATTGGGCGCGCCGCACACGATTTGCAGCGGTTCGCCTTCCCCAACGTCCACGGTGCAGACGTGGAGATGGTCGCTGTTCTCATGGTCGCGGCAGGTGAGCACCTTGCCGACCACCACGCCCTCCAGCTCCGGCGCGATGGGCTCCACGCCCTCCACGCCCGTGCCGGTCATCACCATGCGGCTTTCGTATTCCGCGGGGGTCACGGGAATATCCGCGTATTGCTTTAACCATTTCATGGATACTTTCATATTCTATATCCTCCCTCGATCAACGGAACTGTTTGAGGAACCGCAGGTCGCCTTCGTACAGCAGCCGCATGTCCTTGATGCCGTAGCGCAGCATGGTGATGCGCTCCACGCCGATGCCGAAGGCAAAGCCGGAATACACCTTGCTGTCGATGCCGCACATTTCCAGCACCTTGGGATTCACCATGCCGCAGCCCAGCACTTCGATCCAGCCGGTGCCCTTGCAGACGCGGCAGCCCTTGCCGTGGCAGTTGAAGCAGGTCAGGTCCACTTCGGCGCTGGGCTCGGTGAAGGGGAAGAAGGAGGGGCGGAAGCGCACGTCGATGTCCGGGCCGTAGAGCCGCTTGGCGAAAGCATCCAGGGTGCCTTTCAGGTCGGCCATGGTCACGTCCTTGTCGATCACCAGGCCCTCGATCTGGTGGAACACGGGGCTGTGGGTGGCGTCCACTTCGTCGGCGCGGAACACCCGGCCGGGGCACACGATGCGGATGGGCGGCTTCTGGGTCAGCATAGTGCGGGCCTGCACCGGGCTGGTCTGGGAGCGCAGCACCACGTTGTCGTCGATATAGAAGGTGTCCTGGGCGTCGCGGGCCGGATGGTTCTTGGGCACGTTCAGCAGTTCAAAGTTGTATAGATCCAGCTCCACTTCGGGGCCTTCCACCACGGAGAAGCCCATGGAGGTGAAGCAGTCCAGCACTTCGCTGAGCACCAGGTTCATGGGATGCTCCGCGCCGATCTCGGGCAGCTCCCGGGGCTCGGTCACGTCGATGGCCTCGGCGGCCAGGCGGATTTCTTTTTCCTTCGCCGCCAGTTCCCGCTGCTTTTCATCCAGCAGGGCGGTCAGCTTTTCGCGGGCTTCGTTGATCATCTGGCCCATCTTGGGGCGCTCTTCGGGGCTCAGGCCCCCCATGCCGCGCAGCAAGGCGGTCAAAGTGCCCTTCTTTCCCAGCACCTTTACCCGCAGCGCTTCCAAGCTCTGCACCGCGTCGGCGCTTTCCAGTTCCTTTCTCAGTTCCTCGCCGATCTGCGCAAGGTTTTCCCGGATATCCATGTGCATCTTCCTCCTGTAATCAAAAACGCCCATGGCGCAAAACTGCCATGGGGCGTGATAGGCGCACGCTGTACCACCCAATTTCAGCGGCATCGGAACATGATACCGCCCTCGTGTTCCCTTAACGCGGGTCTGTACGGCAACGCCTACTTTTGTTTTCAGCATTGCGGCTCCGGAGCGAATGTTCCCCGCGCGTTCCGGGCGGCTTTCAGCCCGTGGCCTGCCCTCTCTTGTCTCGCGCGCCGGATGGGGAAGTTGTTCTCCTTCACGGCCGATAGGCGCATTATACCACGGGATGGAGGAATGGTCAAGCAGTCGGGAGAAAAGAAAAGGCAGGAATTGTTCTGGCTTGGAATCATGGGCGCTTTAAGTGATGAAATAGGGATTAGGGAATAGGGATTAGAGAGATAGTGTGCAATATAATAGGAAGATCATTAAAAAGCAAGACAAAATGACTAATCCCTAATCCCTATTCCCTAATCCCTCATCAATAACTTAAAGCGCCCAAAAGCATCAACCGAATAAACACAGCGGTGCAGCCGCATCACCCCGACGCCCGGAGCATTTCGTTCTGCAAGCGGGACAGGATGCGCTTTTCCAGGCGTGAAATATAGGACTGGGAGATGCCCAGCCGGTCGGCCACTTCCTTCTGGGTCATCTCCCGGCCTCCGCCCAGGCCGAAGCGCATTTTCATGATGGTCTGCTCCCGCGGGGACAGGCGGGACAGGGCGCTGCCCAAGAGCTGCTTTTCCGCGTCCTCCTCGATCCCCCGGGACACCAGGTCGCTTTCCGTGCCCAGCACGTCGGAGAGCAGCAGTTCGTTGCCGTCCCAGTCGGTTTTCAGCGGCTCGTCCAGGGACACTTCGTATTTCAGGCGGCTGGTGTGGCGCAGGAACATGAGCACCTCGTTCTCGATGCACCGGCTGGCATACGTCGCCAGCTTGATTTTCTTGCCGGGATCGAAGGTGTTCACCGCCTTGATCAGCCCGATGGTGCCGATGGAAATCAAGTCCTCGATGCCCACCGACGTGTTCTCAAACTTCTTAGCGATGAACACCACCAGCCGCAGGTTGCGCTCGATCAACACGGAACGCACGGTTCCATCGTCGCCGGGAAGCCGAGCAACCAATTCCAATTCTTCCTCCGGGGTCAGGGGCTTGGGCAGCGGGTCGGCCCCGCCGATATAATGCACGCCCTTCGATCCCAAACGGGAGAAGAACAGCAGCATCCATTTTTTCATTTCCTTTGCCTGCATAGGCGTTTGAACCTCCTATAGGATGAACAGTTCTTCCGGCACCAGCGCCGATTTCTCCGCAAAATCCGATATGGCGATGGTCGCCTCTACCTTTCGCGCTTTCCC
This sequence comes from uncultured Eubacteriales bacterium, assembly GCA_902793245.1. Lineage (GTDB taxonomy): Bacteria > Bacillota > Clostridia > Christensenellales > Aristaeellaceae > RUG563. The sequence goes on from CADBCX010000086.1 coordinate 6,955, forward strand.
GTCCTGCACCAATTCCGCTGCGTCGGGACGGAAGCACATGAGCGTCCCTTCTCCCGCAGCCGTGCGGATGGGCAGCAGCCGCCAGCCGGGGGGCAGCGTGGCAAGATCAGCGGCCCGGACGCCCTCCGGCAGCAGGCGCGCAACCTTTTTTTCCGGGGCCACGATCACGGGCAGGCCCGCGATGCCGTCGGACAGACGGTTGCCGCTGTCCCGGAGGGCGGGAAGCACGGCCCGCCGTCCCCGATACATCACCCGCACAGCGCAGCCGCCGTCCTTCCCTGCCGCTTGCCTGCCGCGCAGGAAGCAGATTCCCAGTACACAGAACCCGCTGAGAAACAGCACCGCGGCGGCGGACGCGCCTTGATGCAGCAAGGTATCCGCCAGGCCGCACAGCAGCAGGGACGAAGCAAACACCCAGGGAAAAAGCGCGAATCCTGTCCTGCCAAAGGCCAGCACCGTGACGCACAGCATGGCAGCCAGCAGGAACGGAAACCCGCGAAGCAGCCCGCTTCCCGTCCAGGCCAGCAGTGCGTACGCCGCCCCCAGCGCCGCGCCAAGCACCGCCCGCAGGCCGTGAAACCGCGCCCGCCGCAGCCGCGCCGCCAGCAGCAGCGAAAGAAAATCCATCCAGAAATTCATGAACAGATACGCTTCTCCATACACCCGCATTTTGCCTGTCCTCCGATGCGAAGTATAGAGCAGCGCGCCCTCCGCGGGCGTCGAAAACGGATGCAAACAAGGTCGAAAAAGACTGGGCGGAGCCGGCAAATGTATACAAAAATATCCTGAAATATGGGTTGACAATGCAGCTGTTATCCCTTATACTGTTCCTGAAATTTGAGAAGAAAGGAGGCCGCAAAGGTGACCATGAATCTGTATTTCATCCAGCTGGGTATGAACGTTCAAAGGGCGAAGTCTGTCCTTTTCGCTGTGCGTTTCTGCGCTTTTTTGCGGCCGCCTGTGGTCTGTTAGTTTTGCCTGAGGGCAAATGACAACAGCTTTTCCAGGTCATCGGCTGCAAAAGCCGATGGCCTTTTTTCATTACATTCCCAAGGGAGGGATTCAAAATGGAACAGCGTTACCCGCACATGATGCGGAAGCTGATTCGCGACAACAAATGGCATCTCATCGCCGCGCTTTTGTGCACCGTCGTGACCGTGGCGATTGAGTTCATCACGCCGGTGCTGCTGGCGGAAACCCTGGACTATTACTTGCAGGGCAAGCCCAGCCGCATGCCGGGGTTCGTCAACGCCTGGATCGACAGCCTGGGCGGGCCGGAGTTCATGGCTCGCAACCTGTGGATCATGGGCCTGGCCCTGGTGGGCCTCAACATTCTAAGCGGTGCGTTCGGCTATGGCAAGGGCCGGGCGCAGGCCGTGGCGGGGGAAAACGTCTCCCTCACCCTGCGGGAAAGCCTGTACAGCCACATCCAGAAGCTGCCCTTCTCTTATCACGTCAAGGCCGAGACCGGCGACCTGGTGCAGCGCTGCACCAGCGACGTGGAAACGGTGCGCCGCTTCTTATCCATGCAGCTCATGCAGGTGGTGAACGCCCTGCTGGCCATCACGATTGCGCTGATGTACATGTTCCGGGAGAACGTGAAAATCACGCTCATCAGCATGATTATGATCCCCGGCCTGTTCCTGTTCGCCTGGCTGTTCTTCCGCTGGGTGATCAAAAACTTCCGCCTCTCCGACGAGGCCGAGGGCAAGATGAGCGCCGTCTTGCAGGAAAACCTGACCGGCGTGCGGGTGGTGCGGGCCTTCGGGCAGCAGGAATATGAGGTAGAGAAGTTCGAGAAGGTCTCCGCGGATTTCCGCAAAAAGACCTTCAAGCTCTGCAACCTGCTGGCCGTGTACTGGGCCACCAGCGATTTCCTGTCCATGACCCAGTCCATGCTGACCCTGCTGGCCTGCGTGTACTTCGCCATCCAAGGCGAGATCACCGTGGGCGGGCTGATCATCTTCACCACCTACATCTGGAAGCTGCTCTGGCCCATCCGGCAGCTGGGCCGCATCCTGAGCGACGCGGGCAAGAGCAAGGTGGCTATGGACCGCATTCAGGAGATCCTGGGCGTGCCCGAGGAGCCGGAGGAGCCCGACGCAAAAAAGCCGCCGCTGAACGGCGACATCGTGTTCGACCATGTGTCCTTCGGCTATGACGAAAGCCGGGACGTGCTTTCTGACATGAGCTTCACCATCCCCGCCGGAAAGACCGTGGCCATCTTAGGCGCGACGGGCAGCGGCAAGTCCACCGTCGTGCATCTGATTCAAAGGCTGTTTGACGTGGAACGGGGCGAGATCCGCATCGGCGGCACGCCCATCAACGAGATCGACCGGTACTACCTGCGCTCCCGGGTGGGCCTGGTGCTGCAAGAGCCTTTCCTGTATTCCAAGACGCTGAAAGAGAACGTCGCCATCGCCCGGAAGGACGCCACGGACGAGGACATCGACCGGGCCGTGACCGACGCGGCGGCGAAAGAATTCATTTTAGAAAGCGACAAGGGCTTTGATACGCTGGTGGGCGAGCGGGGCGTGACCCTCTCCGGCGGGCAGAAGCAGCGCGTCGCCATCGCCCGCACGCTGATGAAGGACAACGACATTCTGATTTTCGACGATTCCCTGTCCGCCGTGGACACAGAGACCGACGCCCAGATTCGCGCCGCCCTGAAACAGCGCAGCAAGGATACCACCACCATCATTATCAGCCACCGCATCGTCACCCTGTCCCAGGCGGATTTGATCCTGGTAATGGAGGACGGCAAAGTGACCCAGCAGGGCACCCATGACGAACTCATCCACCAGAGCGGACTGTACAGCAAAATCTTCAATATCCAGACCGCGCTGGAAGAGGAGTTTAAGGCGGATAAAACAGCGTAATCAGTATACGGGGCTGCCCAAAAGCCTTCCCCTTGAGGGGGGCCGCAGCGCCCGGAAAACAGTCCAGTGAAAAGCCTTCCCCTTGAGGGGAAGGTGTCAGGCGCGGAGCCAACTTGGCTCAGTGTGACGGAGATACTTCGCGCCTGACGGATGAGGTGTAAAGCTGGACTACACGAAGGTTACTTTTGAAACGATTCGTAGGCCACCTCATCCGAGCCGCGCGAATTGTCTTGCATCCTCTCTCCAGCTTGGTTCCGCGCGGCCCACCTTCCCCTCAAGGGGAAGGCTTTTGGCGGGTTCCCCTAATCCCTATTCCCTATTCGCTCAACAAAGGAAGTGAACCTTCATGCAACAGATCGAAGAAAAGGACTACACCCAGCGCTTTTCCCTGAGCCTGTGGCGGAAGATCCTGCAATACGCGAAGGAATACCACAAAGACCTATACAAGCTGATGGCGGTCATGGGAATCACGGCGGCCTGCGACGTGATCTTCCCCCTGATGACCACCTACGCCATCGACCATTTCATCCCCACTCTGGACCGCCCCGGCACCATGGACGGCGTGCCTGTGTTCGTGCTCATGTACGCCCTGGTGCTGCTGGTGCAGGTGGCGAACATCTTTTATTTCCTGTACCTGGGCGGCAAGATCGAGGTCGGCGTGTGCTACACCATCCGCAAGCAGGCGTTCCGCAAGCTCCAGGAGCTGCCCTTCTCCTATTATGACCGCATGCCCGTGGGCTACCTCATGAGCCGCATGACCAGCGACACCCAGCGCCTGGGCGAGACCATCGGCTGGTCGCTGCTGGACCTGGCCTGGGGCGCGGTGATGATCGTCGCCACCAGCGCGGCCATGTTCGCCCACAATGTCAAGCTGACCCTGATGGTGCTGCTGGTGGTGCCGCCGCTGGCCGTCGTCAGCTGGTGGTTCCAGCAGAAGATTCTGAAAGCCTACCGGGCCGTGCGCAAAACCAACAGCCAGATCACGGGGGCCTTCAACGAGGGCATCATGGGCGCGAAAACCACCAAGACCCTGGTGCGCGAGGAGCAGAACATGCAGGAATTCACCGTCCTGACGAGGGACATGAAGAAGTCCTCCGTTCGCGCCGCGTCCCTGTCCGCCGTGTACCTGCCCATCGTGGTGGCGCTGGGTTCCCTGGCCACCGCCTACGCCCTGTGGAAGGGCGGGCAGGAGGTGCTTATCGGCGGCATGACCTTG
>CADBCX010000087.1 GCA_902793245.1 uncultured Eubacteriales bacterium
GCGGTCCGGGTGCTCCTGACGGGAAAATATCTGCTGCAGCTGAAACAATAGACGATTATCCATTCGGCTTTCTCCCTTCTCAATGGAGGTTGATTGTATGCTGCATTCAAACTGCGAAATTTTATCGTTTCAATTATAGCACTTTTTCCCGAAAATGTACATCCCTGTCTGTAAATATTTTAAGAATAATTCATTGAAAACAGGCCAAAAGTTACATGTGTAACTCGTCCGGCTCGTTCAAACGGATGATATCCTCCCGAAGGCGATAAATCGTGGCTCCTCTCTTTTTTTTGCAGAAAGCTTCCGCCCACCAGGCGATATCTTTCACGGCGTCAAACTGTACCTTGCCATACCGCACGCCGTCCCGCTTTTCGCCGATCATGTTGCTGTCCATCCAATGGACGGTATTGGTGTCGGGATCGTAATCGGAAATCATGATGGCGCTGTGGGCGCCGACGCCGTAATAGTATTCCGCGGACATCTGGAAATAATCCCCGCGCTTGACCTGCTTCATGAATTCAATAGCGCGCTCCATGTTTTCCTGCTTGGTTTGGTTTTTGTCATACAGGAATTGGGCGGCGATATAGAAGGGGTTGCCGTCCTCTGCCGCCACGTCCTCCCAGCAGTAGCCGTAAGCATAGGGCTTGCATTTGTCCGCCGGCAGGTTGTTCGGGATCCGAAGCGCCACGTCCGGGAATTCCGCCATGCGGAAATTGGCCGCGTTTTCCCGGAACAGGTGCACCGTAAAGTTTTTGCACACGTAGATGTCCCCGGCTTTCTGCGCGCGCTGCAGCTTGCCGTTCGCCGCGATATACAGATGATGGCCTGTTTCGATGATCGCTTCGATCATTTCATCCCGGGCGGAGAGATTCGCTTCTTCGGCAAAAGCGGGAATCGAAGCGAACAGACAGATCGCTGCCATCAGGAAACACAGGCATTTTTTCAGCATTGCTCCCGCTCCTTTCTCTTTGCGCCACCCCGGGGCGGCGTTCAGCATATCGTTCCATTATATTAATCCCAGCTCCTTTCTTTTGTCAATCGGAAAATCGGGAGGACGATGTAAATTTCTTCTGCGTTTTTAGGGAACACAGCCTTTACAAAAGCTGATTTTTCAGGTAAAGTATGCAAAGGATCACACAGATAAAAGAGGGGCGCTGCGCGTGATTTACGTGATATGCAATCCCACCGCCGGAAACGGGCGCGGGAAGAAAGCCGGGGAAAGGATCCGGCAGAGGCTGACGGAAAAGGGAATAGACCATCGGATGCTGTGGACGGAAAGGCCGGGCCACGCTTCGGAGCTGGCAAAAGAAGCCTGCGAAAGCGGCGCGGAAACCGTGCTGTCCATCGGGGGCGACGGAACTTCGTTTGAGGTGGCCCAGGGGCTGGCCGGTTCGGAAACGGCACTTGGCATCATCCCCGCCGGTACGGGGAACGATTTTGTAAAGACCCTCGGATATCCCATGGAAGCTGAAAGCGCACTGGATTTTGTTTTATCTCATCCGGCGAAAAAGACCGACGCGGGGGAAATCAACGGGCGCATGTTCCTGAACGAGATCGGCACGGGGTTCGATGTGTCGGTGCTGGACTACGCGGAAAAGGCGAAGCGCTACGTCCGGGGCCTGCTGCCGTATCTGCACGGCGTGGTGCAGACCCTGTTCCGGTTCAAGTCCATTCCCATCACCTATTCCATCGACGGGGGACAGCCCATTACGAAGGATGCGTTCGTGGTTGCCGTCGCCAACGGCGGCATGATCGGCGGCGGCATTCCCATCGCGCCGGAAGCCAGGGCGGACGATGGGCTGTTCGATGTGGTGATCGTCGGAAAGATAAAGAAGAAAGACCTGCTGTCCCGGCTGTCCGGGCTGATGCAGGGAAAGATTCTGACCTTCCCCGAAACCACCTTTGTCCGCGCTTCTTCCGTGGTATTTTCCGCGCCGGCCATGCGTGTGAATATCGATGGCGAGATCGTGACGGAAGCCCATGCCACAGCTAAGATACTGCCCGGCGCGCTGTGGGTGCATCGAAAGTGAAAAGCTTTGTCCCGATTGTTTTCAAGAGCCGCTGTTCTGAAAAACGGAACAGCGGCTTTTTGTCACCTTTTTTTCGGCATGACATAAGCTGAAAGTGGCAGGGAAAACCGCCTGCCTGATCGACAAAAAGAAAAGCTGAAATGAGGGAAAACTATGGAGATTCTGAATTGGATCGACGCGCAGCCGATCAATGAAAATAGTAATAGCCGCTCCTATTCCGCCCTGTATCATCTTGGGTGCTGCAACCGCTGCGGTTGCCGCGGGCCCATCGGTCTGACCGGAGCCACCGGCCCCACGGGGCCGACCGGGCCCACCGGCCCTGCGGGTTCCGGAGAGAGCGGCCAGACCGGCCCCACCGGCCCCCAAGGTGAAACCGGCGAAACCGGCCCCACTGGGCCGCAAGGCGAAACCGGCGAAACCGGCCCCACCGGCCCGCAGGGTGAAACGGGCGAGACCGGCCCCACAGGCCCGCAGGGCGAAGAGGGCGAAACCGGCCCGACAGGCCCTCAGGGCGAAGTCGGCGAAACTGGCCCGACCGGCCCGCAGGGCGGTGAAACTGGCCCGACCGGCCCGCAGGGCGAAGTGGGCGAAACCGGCCCGACAGGCCCTCAGGGCGAAGTCGGCGAAACTGGCCCGACAGGCCCGCAGGGCGAAATTGGTGAAACTGGCCCGACCGGCCCCCAGGGCGAAATTGGTGAAACTGGCCCGACCGGCCCCCAGGGCGAAGTGGGCGAAACCGGCCCGACAGGCCCTCAGGGCGAAGTTGGCGAAACCGGTCCCGCGGGTCCGGCGGGTGAAGATGGATTGGATGGCATCGACGGAGAAACCGGGCCTACTGGCCCCACCGGCCCCGAAGGTCCGCAGGGTGAAACGGGCGAAACCGGACCCACTGGCCCGACTGGTCCTACCGGACCCACTGGTCCCGAACCGGAAATCATCCCTGCCGCTCCCGTAGCGAACGCCGGGAACCCCTCCGAGGCGGTGACCCAGCTGAATGCGCTGCTGGCAAATCTTCGGGCAGTGGGTTTGCTGAGCACCTAATCGATCTATTCCAGGGGCGGCGCTGAGAAACGCCGCCCTTTTTCAGGAGGACGATATGAAAATCTGCGTGTATGCCATTGCGAAAAACGAAGCAAAGTTTGCCGCCCGCTGGGCAGCTTCCATGGGCGAAGCGGATGAAATGTATGTGCTGGATACAGGGTCGGAAGATGACACTGTATCTATCCTGCGGAATCTGAATGTACACGTAACAGAAAAAACAATCGACCCCTGGCGCTTTGACGCCGCCCGGAACGCTTCCCTGGCGCTGGTGCCGGAGGACGCCGACATCTGCGTCTGCACCGATCTGGACGAGGTGCTTGAACCCGGCTGGCGGCATAAACTGGAAAGCGCCTGGAAGCCCGGCACTGCCCGCGCTTCCTACCGCTACACCTGGAACTTTGAACCTGACGGCTCGGAGGGCCGGGTGTTCTGGCTGAATAAAATCCACTGCCGCCATGGCTACCGATGGACGCATCCCGTCCATGAGGTGCTGACCTGGCAGGGCGAAGGGGAGGAAAAGCGGGTCACGGTGGAGGGCATGCAGTTGAACCATCACCCCGACCCGGAAAAGTCCCGGGCGCAGTATCTTCCCTTGCTGGAGCTGTCCGTGCGGGAAGCGCCGGAGGATGACCGCAACACCCACTACCTGGGCCGGGAATACTACTTCTATCGCCGCTGGGACGACTGCATCCGCACTCTGACCCACCATCTGGGAATGCCCTCCGCCACTTGGAAGGACGAGCGCTGTGCTTCCATGCGGTACATCGCCAAGGCGTATCTGGGCAAAGACGACCCAGCATCCGCGGAACAATGGCTCTGGCGGGCCATGGCGGAAGCGCCGTATCTGCGGGAGCCCTTCATGGATTTAGCCTGGCTGAAATACAGGCAGGCCAATTGGGAGGCAGTGATTTACCTGACCGGGCTGGCGCTTGCTATTCAAGAAAGGCTCCGCACCTATATTACCGAAAACACCGCCTGGGGCAGCCTGCCCTGGGATTTGCGGGCGCTGGGCTTCTATTACACCGGACAGATGGAAAAGGCCCATGAAGCCATTGACCGCGCATTACAGCTTTCCCCGGAAAAAGAGCGCTTGCAGGAAAACAAACGGCTGATCGACGAAACGCTTCAAAACCGGGCCTTGCGCGGCGCTTGACACCTATGATACAATAGCATCCTGACGATATTACTTCGGAAGGATGCTTTTTTATGCTTTTGTACGACGCTGTGATCTTTGACCTGGACGGAACGCTGACCGATTCCCAGCCAGGCATATTCGCCTGCACCGAATACGCATTACAGAAAATGGGCCTGCCCGTGCCGCCCGAAAGCACGCTGCGGCGGTTCCTGGGCCCGCCGCTGGCGGACAGCTATATGAAATACTGCGGCATGACAGAGGAGCAGGCCGCTTACGCCACCGACCTGTACCGGGAACGCTATATCCCCATCGGCTGGAAAGAGAACAAGGTGTATCCCCGCATCCGGGCGCTGCTGAGCGAACTGAAAAAGCGCGGGGCGTATCTCGCGGTCGCCACCGGCAAGCCGCAGCATACGTCCGTTGACATTCTGCGGTATTTCGATTTACTGAAATACTTTGATGCCGTGGCCGGGCCGACGCCGGAAGAGCTGCACATCAACAAGGCCGACCTCATCCGCCGCGTGCTGCCGAAAGGGAAGAAAGCCGTGATGGTGGGGGATATCGCCGGGGACATCATCGGCGCTCACGACGCGGGCATCGCTTCTATCGCCGCCCTCTACGGCTACGGCGAAAAGAGCGAAACCCTGGCCGCGAACCCCACCCACGCCGCAGAAACCACCCAGGCGCTTTGCGATTTGCTTTGCCCCGGCATGGAAAATCCGAAGGGCTTTTTCGTCACGCTGGAGGGCGTGGACGGCTGCGGCAAGTCTACCCAGGCGGCGGCGCTCAAGGAACGGCTGGAGCAGTTCGGCTATACCGTGCGCCGCACACGGGAACCCGGCGGCTGCCCCATTGCTGAGGAGATCCGCAAGATCGTTCTGGCGAAGGAGGACGGCGGCATGTGCGCCGAAACGGAAGCGCTGCTCTTTGCCGCATCCCGGGCGCAGCACGTGAAGGAAGTCATTCTGCCCGCCATTGAACGGGGCGAGATCGTGCTGTGCGACCGGTTTGTGGATTCCTCCCTGGTATACCAGGGCATGGCGCGGGAGCTTGGCCTGGACTGGGTGAAGGAAATCAACCGGGCGGCGTTCCGGGAAGGTGCGCCGGGGGCGACCCTGTATTTCAAAATGAGCCACGAAAAAGCCCTGGCCCGGCGCATGGCGGCGTCCCAGCCCGACCGTATTGAGAAAGCGGGGGACACCTTCCACGCCCAGACGGAAGCGGGCTTTGAGGAATTGGCCCGGCAGTATCCCGAACGGTTCATCCCCGTGAACGCCGACCAGAGCCCGGAGGAAGTGACGGAAGAGGCGTTTGCGAAACTGTTCCAGCGGATGCAGGAAAGGGGCGTGCTGTAACATGCGCGTGGTGGTGGGTTTATCCGGCGGCGTGGACAGCGCCGTTTCCGCGTTGCTCCTCAAGCGCCAGGGGTACGACGTGATCGGCGTGTTCATGAAGAACTGGAACGAGGACGACGACGACGGAGTCTGCACCGCCGAAAGCGACTGGCGCGACGTGCGGGACGTGTGCGATAAAATCGGCATTCCGTACTACGCCGTGGACTTCGCAAAAGAATACTGGGATCGGGTGTTCACCCTGTTCCTGAACGAATACAAGGCGGGCCGCACGCCCAACCCCGACGTGCTGTGCAACCGGGAAATCAAGTTCAAGGCTTTTTTGGATTTCGCCATGAAAGCGGGCGCGGAGAAAATGGCCACCGGGCATTTCGTGCAGACGGACGGGGAAGGCCATCTGCTGCGGGGCGTCGATCCCAATAAAGACCAGAGCTACTTCCTGTACATGGTGCATCAGGAGCAACTAAAAAAGGCCATGTTCCCCGTGGGGGGCATGACCAAGCCGGAAGTTCGGAAAATCGCTGAGGAAGCGGGCCTGCCGGTTTCCAAGAAGAAGGACTCCACCGGGGTCTGCTTCATCGGCGAAAGGAACTTCAAGCAGTTTTTGAAAGGCTTCCTCCCCGCCCAGCCCGGCGACATGGTGACGCCGGAGGGCGAGGTGGTGGGCCGTCACGACGGGCTGATGTACTATACCCTGGGCCAGCGCCGGGGCCTGGGCATCGGCGGCCGGGGCGACGGGCGCAGCTTCTTCGTGGTGGATAAGGACCTGAAAAACAACCGGCTGATCGTGGTGCAGGGCGAAGATCATCCGCTGCTGTACAGCAAAGCCTGCACCGCCGACCAGGCCACCTTCGTCTGTGACCCGCTGCCGGAAAACACCCCCTGCAAACTGACCGCCAAGTTCCGCTACCGCCAGCCCGACCAGCCCGTGACCGTGACCCGGCAGGGCGATCAACTGCATTTTGTGTATGACGCGCCCCAGCGGGCCGTGACGCCGGGCCAGAGCGCCGTGATTTACGACGGCGACAGGTGCCTGGGCGGCGGCATCATCGACACGGTGGAACGATGAAATGTTTTTCCTCTCCTTCGGGAGAGGTTTTTATTTCTTCTCCGTAATCTGCTGAATCTGATTGGAATAAAAGTCGCACAGCTCCTGGGCGAATTCGCTGTTCATGGATTCGCTGGTGACGCGCACCAGGTTCCGGTGGGCGTCGGGCACAATGGTGGCGTAGCCGTTTTCATGCCGGATGCGCAGGCCCTCGCCCAGGGTGCGGGGCAGGTCGGTCTGCCCGCAAAGCCTGTTCAGGATGCGGCCCTTGTCCCGCATGCCGCAGGGGATTTCTTTCGCCAGGATATGGGTTTCGGGCAGATCCTTCAGCAGCGTTTCCAGGGGCCCGCCGCGCAGGGCGTCGCTCATCAGGAACATGCTGAATAACCCGTCTGAAAGCGCGGCGCGCTGGGCGGCGCACTCCGCCCCGCCATCGGGGAGCAGCAGCGGGGCGATCTTTTCCGCCGCCCTGGGCACGCCCGGCAGATCGAAAAGTTTTCCGGTATTCTGATAAATCAGGGCCAGCATCAGCAGGGTTTTCTGCTCTTGGGTCAAGGCATGGGAAGCGGTGAAAACCGTCAGTTCTTTGCCGTCCGGGGAGAGAAGAAACCCCGTCTCAAGCGGGCGCAGCTCCACGCCGGAAACCGATGAAAAACGGACATCCCTGGCCCCCATTCTGCGCAGGCCCGCTTCCGCCAGCCTCAGCAGCAGGCAGGAATCGCTGAACACGGCAATCGGGGAAAACAGGGGCTTTGCGGCGTCCTGCGGCAGCGCTGAAGCCAGATACGCTTCTTCCTTGGCGTCAAACCGCCGGACAGGCGCAGAATGGGAAAACGCGGGCGGCATATCCTGGCGCAGCACGCAGCCGTCCATGGCGCTTGCCTCCCTGGCGGACAGCGGCAGGCCGTTCCTGTCCAGGAACAGCAAAGTCTGTCCGTTGGCGAATGCGCCGCCCTCCAGCCGCAGGGAACGAATCAGCGCGAAAAGCATCGGTTCAGTCGCTTCGCCGACGCACAGCGCTTCCACCCCCACGGCGCTGAACGCCCCGGCGGCAAGCGTTTCCAGCGCCGCAGCGCCGCTGTGGCCCAGCAGCACCCGCCGCGCGCCTGTCACCCGGGCATACGCGCCGCACAGGGCGCAGGCGTTTTCCGGCGTATCGCAGACAGCGCCCCCCGCCGTCCACTGGGGAGCACTCCAATTCCCGCTGGTCACGTTCTGGGAAACAACTGCTCCGGGCACGATCCTGAGATGGGGCCATACCTTGACGCCGGGCCGCAGCAGGGCAAATGCGCCCACTGCTGCCCGGGTTCCCAACGCGCAGCCGTCGGACAGCTCCGCCCCCTGGCGAACCACAGCGGCGTCGCAAATCACGCTGCCGGAGATCCGCGCCTTATCCTGCACGGTCACATCCTGCCATAGACAGCTGTTTTCCACCACCGCGCCGGGCCCGATATATACGCGGCTTCCGATGACCGCGTTCCGGAGGAATGCGCCGGGCCCGATCATGGCTTCTTCCCCGATAGAACAATTGCCTTCGATTTTCGCCGTCCCATCCACCCGGGCGGATTCGTGAATGCCTGAACCGTGCGGCAGCCTGACCTTTCCCTGCAGCAAATCCTCCTGCGCCTGCAAATAGGCCCGCTGGTCGCCCACGTCGCACCAGTAGCCGTCCGTCTCGTAACCGTACACCGGCAGGCCGCCAGACAGCAGGGCCGGGAAAATGTCTTTCCCAAAGTCCTGCGCGCCCGTATCGGGAATATAGTCAAAAATGTCCGGCTCCAGGATATAGACCCCGGTATTGACCAGGTCGCTGAACACCCGCTTCCAGTCGGGCTTTTCGATAAAACGGGTGATGCGGCTGTCGCTGTCCGTGAGCACAACGCCGTAGGACAGCGGCACTTCAACCCGCTTCAGCACCAGCGTGGCCAGGGCCTTTTTTTCTTTGTGGAATTGCAGGGCGCTTGTCAGGTCGCAGTCCGTCAGGCCGTCGCCGGAGAGAACGAAAAACGTGTCGGTCAATTGCTTCTGCGCCATTTTTACGCTGCCCGCCGTGCCAATCGGCTCTTTCTCTTCATAGTATTTCAGCTTTACGCCGTACCGCTCGCCTTTGCGGAACACTCTTCTGATCTTCTGCGGCTGATACCAAAGCGTCACGCCGATATCGGTGATGCCGTGCTGTTTGAGCAGCTTCACCGCGTATCCAATCCCCGGCTCGCCCAGCAGCGGACACAGGGGTTTGGGGGTATGCGCCGTGATCGGCCGCAGGCGCATTCCTTCTCCGCCCGCCATAATGATTGCCTGTAATGACAAAATCCATCGCTCCTTTGCTTTGCTGCGTTGATGCTATTATGCGCTTTTTTCTCTTTCGTATTCTTTCCCCGGGGAATCGCGGGTTTGAAGGTTTTTGATTTTTATATTGACAAGAGAAAGGAAAAAAAGTAAAATAAAGAAAAAACTGGGGAGGATAAGTATATGAAAAAACTGATTCTCGCGCTGACGGTGGTTCTGATCCTGGCGATTTGCTCGAACGCGCTGGCTGTTCCGAACAACGTGACCTATTCGACCACCCGGAAGTTTCTCTCGCTGATGGATGAAAAGGAATTGAACTATTCTTACATGGGAATTGACAGCGACAACGATGAAAAAGTCACTGTCAGCTATACTTCTTCTTCCAACAATTATTCCATCAAGGTGAATTTCTTTTTCTCCGAAGACAACGAAAAATGCTCCATCCGCGTCTGGAATTTCATTGATTTCGACGCGAACAAGCTGTTAGCCGCGTATCAGCTCTGCAACGATATGAACACGACCTACAATTACCTCAAGTTCTATGTTGACGCGCGGGACAACAGCATTACCGTTTCCTGCGATCTGATCACGCGCGACGACGACAGCGTTGCGGATGAATGCCTGGAAGCGCTGCTGCACATCGTAAGCATCTGCAATGACTGCTATGCGAATTTTGATGCCATCAAGTAAGCTTTTGCCGGGTACTCTCTGCAAGCCTTGATAAAGTCAGGCCGGAAAAACGAAGCTGTTTTCCGGCCTGCTTTTTTGCGGAGAACAAAAAATCAGGCATGGAATACTTGTAAAAAACAGCCGGATAGAAAATTCATGCTTGCGTTTTTTCGGAAAAAGTGCTATTTTTTATAAGAAGAACGCAATCGTGCGTTTAACTAACAAAAAATGGAAAGGCATTCACGGTATGGAAATCAACTGGTATCCGGGGCATATGGCGCGGGCGAAGCGGCTGCTGTCCGATCAGCTTTCCCGGGTGGACGTGGTGATCGAACTGTGCGACGCCCGGCTGCCCTTTTCCAGCCGGAATCCGGATCTGATGCGGCTGACCGCGAGAAAAGAACGGGTGCTGCTGCTGGGAAAAAGCGACCTGGCCGACCCGAACCTGACCAGCCTATGGCTGAAAGAATTCAAGCGCCGGGGGATCGAAAACTGCATGGCGCTGGATATGAACAAGCAGGCCAGGAACGCCCTGACCCTGATCGACCGGGCGGCCAAGGAAACGGTGGAGCGCGCGGCCCAGCGGGGCATCAAAAAGACCGTCCGCGCCATGATCGTGGGGGTGCCCAACGTGGGCAAATCCACGCTGATCAACCGGCTTCACGGCGGCAGCATCGCCAAAGTGGGCGACAAGCCCGGCGTGACGCGCTCCAACCAGTGGGTGCGGGTGTCGCCGTACCTGGAAATCATGGACACCCCGGGCCTGCTCTGGCCCCGGCTGGACGACCCGGTGGCCGCCCGCAGGCTGGCTTACATCGCCGCCATCCGGGACGAGGTGGTGGACACGGCGGCGCTGTCGATTCAGCTTTTGACCGATTTGCTGGAGGCAGTACCGGATCAGGTTGTGGAACGCTTTAAAATCAAAGATACGTCCCTGCGCGGCGCGGAACTGCTGGACGCGGTGTGCGCGGGCCGGGGCTTCCTGATGAAGGGCGGCGTCTACGACACAGAACGGGCCTGCCAGGTGATTTTAGACGAATTCCGGGGCGGCAAGCTGGGGCGCATCACCCTGGAAGCACCGCGGCAGGAGGAAGAAAAAGCGCCGGACGAGGAAGCGACCGATGAGCAAGCTTGAGGAAAAACGCCGGGAACGGCTGCAAGCTCTGATTCAGACCGACCTGCCCCTGTGGCAGGCTGGCGTACGCTTCGCGGGGATGGACGAGGCGGGACGCGGACCGCTGGTTGGCAATGTGGTGGCTGCCTGCGTGGTGATGCCGAAGGAACCGCTGCTGCTCTGGGTGGACGACAGTAAAAAACTGTCCGCGCCCCGGCGGGAAAAGCTCTATGACGAGATCCTGTCCACCGCCCTGTTCGTGGGCGTAGGGCAGGCCAGCGCGGCGGAGAATGCCCCGGCAGATGTGTTCTTGATCGACGCGGTGCACGGCCTGGGATTGCCGGGGGAAGAACGGGGCATCATTCATGGCGACGCCCTGTGTTATTCTATCGCGGCAGCCAGCGTTATCGCCAAAGTGACCCGTGACCGGCAGATGGACGAACTGGACAGGCTGTATCCGGGCTACGGCTTTGCAAAACACAAGGGCTATGGCACGGCGCAGCACATCGCCGCGCTGAAGGAGCTGGGCCCGTGCCCTGAGCACCGGCGCTCCTTTATCGGACATTTTGTCAGCTTATGAGTATTTTTGAAACCGGGCTTCTGGGAGAAAAACGGGCGGCGGCATACCTGAAAAAGCAGGGAATGCGCATCCTGGAAAAACGCTTCCGCACACCCCACGGGGAAATCGATCTGATCGCCCGGGACCGGCACACGCTTGTTTTTGTGGAAGTGAAAGCCAGGCCCCACAGCGGCGAAGGAGAGGGGCTGCTTGCCGTGAACGCAAAAAAGCAGGAACATCTTCGCTACGCGGCCCAGGTTTATTTACAATCCCACCCCTGGGATCTGGTGCGCTTCGATGTGATTGAAATCAGCGCCGATGGGCTGCGGCATATAAAAAACGCTTTCTGAGGAGACGCTATGAAGTATTTGAAGCGGTATGGATGGATCGCCGCGGTGGTGCTGGCGCTGTGCGCGGCTGGCTTTTTTCTGTTCCCTTCGGGTGAAAAAACAGCGGCTGTCGGGGAAAACCTTCTGGTCAATGGCAGCTTCACGGAGATGAACGGCGATACGCCCGCCGGATGGTATAAGGACGCCTGGGCCGGCCTGACGGGGACGGACTTTGAAGTGGTCGATACGGAAGCGGGAAAAGCCGCTCATATCGTGAACCATATGCTCAAGGACGCCCGCTTTGCCCAAACCGTGGAGGTGGAGCCGGACACTGTTTACTGGCTGCACGGATATATCAAGGCGGACGCGCAAAGCGGCTGGGGCGCCAACCTGTCCATTGAGGACGTGTACCTGTACTCGGAGAATGTTTACGATTCCGGGAACGAATGGAAGAGCGTTTCCCTCTATGGCCGCACGGGCAAAGAACAGCACAGCGTGAATGTGTTCGTCCGCCTGGGCGGTTACAGCGGCGAGGCCATCGGCGAAGCCTGGTACCGGAATATTTCCCTCGAAAAAGTGGACGGCGTGCCGGACGGGTACACGGTTCAGCCCTGGTTCAGGGAATCCTCCGGCATTCCTTTGTATGAAGAACCTGTGAAACAGGGCAGCGCGGGCTTTCTGCTGGTGATGATCAGCTGCGCGTATGTGTTTGCTTTCGCGCTGCTTTGTCACTTCCTGCGCCGTCCTGAACGGGAACTGAAAAAGAAAACGCCTGCGGACAGCCCCTGGCTGGCTGCGGTGATTCTGCTTGCCGCGGCTGCGCTGCGGCTGGCGATCGCCTGGAATGTGTCCGGCTACGACGTGGATATCAACTGTTTCCGTTCCTGGGCCAACCGTATGGCGGAAACCGGCCCTGCTGGATTTTATGCCCCGGACAATCCTTCCGCGTTCTGCGATTACCCGCCGGGGTATATCCTGATTCTGTGGATTGTGGGCCTGTTTGGCAAAGCACTGGGCACCGGCGCGACGGAATTCATGGTGAAGGTGCCGCCCATCCTGGCGGATATTGCGCTGTGCGTATTTCTGTACCGGGAAGCGCGGAAAAAGCAATTGGACAGCCCGGCGGCGCTGGCGCTGACCGTGCTCTATTGCCTTAACCCGCTGGCCATCATCACGGGCGCCGCCTGGGGCCAGGCCGATTCCCTGATGACCCTGCTGCTGTTTATGGCGGTTATCTTTGCGGTCAGGGGAAAATGGATTGCCGCGCTGCCCATGTATATCCTCTCCGTTCTCTTTAAGCCCCAGGCGCTGATGTTCGGGCCTTTGGGCCTGGCGGCGCTGGCGCTGCATATCGTGCGGAACTGGAATGACGGGGAACAGCGGAAGGCGGTTCTCCGGGACGCGGGGCTGGGCCTTTTAGCCATGCTCGCTGCCGCGCTGGTGCTTGTGATTCCCTTCTCCGTCCATCTGCCCGCGGACTGGCTGCTCACGCTCTACGGCCAGACGATGGGACGGTATACCTACGCGGTGGTGAACAGCTGCAACCTGTATTTCCTCCTGGGTAAAAACTGGGTTTCCGTTGAAAGCAATATCAGCGGCGGTTTCCTGCTGCCCTTCCTGATGTACTGCCTGGCGGTGCTGCCGCTGCTGGCGGCGGGCTTTTCCCGCGCGCCTGTTTTCCGTGGAAAACTTGGCGGGCAGAAGGACCGGATGAGGC
>CADBCX010000088.1 GCA_902793245.1 uncultured Eubacteriales bacterium
GTCGATCAGTTCCTGCCCGCCAACACGCTTCACCTTTCCGCCAATGAAAACTACTGGAACGGCGCGCCCACGGTGAAGGGCATCAACGTGGAATTCAAGGCCACCAACCGCGAGCTGATCATGGACTACGAATACAACCGCGTGGACGCCGCCATCACCCGCAGCGCCTCCGCCGGGCAGTACCAGACCGGCCTGACCAACCTGAACATCGCCTACCGCACCCGGCAGCTGGAAACGCTGCTGCTGAACGACAGCGCAAGCGCTTTCCCCCTGAATAATGTTGAAATCCGCAAGGCGGTTCGTTACGCCATCGACTTTGACAACATCGCCAATACGGTGTACATGGGCATGGCCAAGCGGACGGATACCCCAATGCCCGCGGGTACCTGGATGTACAAAGACAACGAAGAAGCCTATTCCTACAACCCGGACAAAGCCCGGCAGATCCTGGACGAGCAGGGCTGGAAATCCAATCCCAACCGGGATAACGGCATCCGCTATACCACCGTCACGGTCAAGGGAAAGCAGGAGGAACGGCGGCTCCGCCTGGGCCTGTATGTGTATGAGGAGCAGGAAAACTCCGTTCGGGTGCAGGTGGCGGGCATGATCGCCGACTACCTGGCTGCCGTGGGGATCAGCGTGCACGTGGAAACCGTCAGCTTCGCCACCGCCGCAGCCCGCTTGCAGGCCAGGAACTACGACATGGCCATCGCCGCCTTCCAGATGGACGTGGTGCCCGATCCCGGCTTCCTGCTCATGCCCGGCAACACCGGCAACTACACCGGCTACCGCTCCTCCGCCATGGATAAGCTGTGCAAGAAAATGCGCGAGGAACGGGAATTCAGCCAGTACAAGCAGCTGCTTTGGGATATTCAGGATCAGTTCTGCCAGGACTGCCCCTTCATCTGCATGTGGTACCGCGCCGGCGCGCTGCTGACCAGGAAGGTGTTTACCACCGTCCGGGACGTGCGGGAGCCGGAGATCCTGCGCGGGATCGAGAGTGTGGGAAAACCGTAAATAAGAGGTAGGAGATAGGAGATTTTATATAGCCGGACAATGAAACGCAAGCCCCGCTTCTACGGATGAAAGCACAATCATTCTTTCATCTCCTATCCCCTATCTCCTACCTTCTATCTCCCTCCTTATCATATTTCAATTTGCTTCCGCATATCCTGCTATCGGGGGTGATAGCATGAGCCTGTCGGAACTGCGCACGAAAGACGTGGTGAACACCCTGGACGGGCGGCGGCTGGGCAAGGTGATGGACATTGAATTTGACGAGCGCGACGGCCATGTGGAAGCGCTGGTGGTGCCCGGAGAGTTCAAGGTTGGCAACATGATCCGCGGCGAAAAATGCGGCATCGTCATCCCCTGGCAGCGCATCTGCAAGATCGGGGAGAACGTGATTCTCGTGGAACTGGAGCCTGGCGATGTGCTGGAAGATTAAAAAATGAAATAATTTTGAAATATTTCTGTAAAAAATATGGACAAATTGAAAAAAATACGTTATAATTAGGCCGCGAAGCAGAAGTGCTCCGCGGTATTGTTATATTGAAATGATCAAGCGCCTGTGCATCAGGCGTTCCGTGCGAAAGAACCGCCCGATTAAAGGAGGATACGCTGTGAAGTGCCAGTTCTGTAATTGTGCCGACAGCCGCGTGGTGGACTCCCGGCCCACCGACGACGGCAATTCCATCCGCCGCCGCCGCGAATGCATCAGCTGCGGCAGGCGGTTCACCACCTATGAAAAGGTCGAAGTGCAGCAGCTGCTGGTGATCAAGAAGGACAATTCCCGGGAATTGTTCGACCCCAAGAAGGTGCGCAGCGGCATCATCGCGGCCTGCCACAAGCGGCCCGTCAGCGCGGCGGAAATTGAAAAGAGCGTCAATTCCATCGAACAATTGGCCTATAATAATCTCCAGGAAGAAATCACCACCCGCCAGATCGGCGAAATGGTGATGGAATCCCTGCGCAAGCTGGACGAGGTGGCCTATATCCGCTTCGCGTCGGTGTATCGCTCCTTCACCGATATTCCCACCTTTATGCAGGAATTGAAAGCCCTGGTCAGCGACAAAGAAGACAAAGAAGAAGAAGGAAAGGAATGAGCTCCTTTCCCCCATGCGGCCGGTTTTGCTGGAAACAGCGAAGCCGGTTTTTTAGTGCGTTTCTTTATTTTCCCATCCGGGCAGCTTCCTGGGAAAGCTGGCGGTACAGTTGGCCGCAGGTCCAATGCCGGTTCGTGGGCGTCAGCACGGCTTTCAGCCGCACGCCCTGCCCGCTTTCCCGGAGCGTCCGCAGCATCCTGTCCGTCAAGGCATCGTCGAAGAAAGCCATCACGATCATCGCCTCATCCACGGAAGCCTTTTGCGGCGCCGGGTTCATCGGCTCCAGGCCGCACAGCGCGCCGATGGTCTGGCCCCAGTCGCTTTCCCCCACGGCTTTCACCCGGACGCCCAGGGCAGCCGCGTCAAAATAAACGCGCATCAGTTGATTTGGGTTCATGCCCATGCAAAGCAATATCGGCTGCATGCTTTTCCTCCCGATTACAATTTTTGAAAATGGATTAACAGGTCGGATTTTTTCTTGCGGATACAGGCTTTTTGTGGTATCATACAGAAAAAAGCCAGGAGGGAGAACACCATGGCACAAAAGAAAGTGGGCGAACTGATTAAGGAAGCCCGGACAAAAGCCGGATTGAGCCAGGAAAAGCTGGCTTCCATGATCGACGGCCTGTCCGCCGGCGAAGTCAGCAAGGCGGAGCGCGGGGAAAAAGACCTGACCCAGGCCGAACTGAAAGCCATCGCCAAAGCGACGGGCGTGACCCAGAAATCCTTGCTGGAAGCCGCCGGATACGTTTCTTCCGCCGCCAAGAAGCCCGCCGCGTCCACCGCGAAAAAGCCCGCGGCCGCCGCGAAGAAGCCCGCCGCCAAGGCCGATGAAATCAAGCTGACCGCCGCCGAAAAGCGGTTCCTGGAGCTTTACCGCGCCGCCAGCGCCGCCGTGCGCAAGGACGCGGAGGCCGTGCTGAAAGGCGATAAGCAGGTGCAGGAAGAGGGCGGCAATCCGCTGGTGGAAGGCCTGCTGGGCGGAGCGCTGGACGTTCTTCTCGGAAAGAAATAACCCGCCCCTCCGCGGCAGCCGGCGCTTTATACCGGCTGCCGTTTTATTATATCAAACAATCAGGGCAGAACGCAACCCAAATCGTTTCATCGGGCACGGCTTACGCATGAATGAAAAAAGTGTTAAGGGAACGGCCAATAGCCTTCCCCTTGAGGGGAAGGTGGCCCGCGAAGCGGGTCGGATGAGGTGTCCACGAGATAAAAAACACCTCATCAGTCAGCCTAACGGCTGACAGCTTCCCCTCGAGGGGAAGCCTTTTGGGCCCTCCTCTCCATCTTCGTAATGATTTGTTCATTCATATGTGAGCCCCGGAAATATTCATGAAATGAGCCCCGGAAATATTCATGAAAACGATTGACAAACGATGCCGTATCTTGCTAAAATAAACAGTAACCATCTGTTACGAATAAAATTGAGAGAAGGCTTTTTATATGGGCATGACTTATCCGATGCACGTGGCCGGGCTGACGCGCGACCTGCCGCTGTGCAAAGTGACCGACGACCTGTACATCGGCGCATTCGTGATCTTCGGCGACGTGGAGCTGACCGTGGCCTGCGCCCGGGAACTGCTGAAAAAAGCCCCGGAATACGACGTGCTGATCACCGCCGAATCCAAGGGCATCCCGCTGGCGTATGAAATGGCGCGGCAGGCGGGCACCAACCGCTACCTGCTGGCCCGCAAGTCTCCCAAGCTGTACATGAAGAACGTGTTCACCGTGAAGGTCAACTCCATCACCACCGCCAAGGAACAGATCCTCTGCATCGACCAGGACGACGTGGACTTCATGCAGGGCAAGCGCGTGCTGATCGTGGACGACGTGATCTCCACCGGCGAATCCCTGCGGGCCGTGGAAGAACTGGTCAAGCAGGCGGGCGGCAATATCGTGGGCCGCATGGCCATCCTGGCCGAGGGCGACGCCACCGAACGGGACGACATCATCTACCTGGAAAAGCTGCCCCTGTTCAATGCCGACGGAACGGTGAAGGAATAATACGATTCTCAGGCTAAAATCTTATCATCTTTGGGTGTCTTTTCCGCCCTGGCGTTGCTTCATTCCGGTCAACGTAGCGCTGCTACGCCTCCCTCCATTCAGCTTAGCCAGAGCAAAAAATCCATCCCAAATCTGATAATCTTTTAGCCTGAGAATCGTATTAGCATCTCTGCCTGAATCAAAACGAACCGGCCTTTCCCTCGCCGGTTCGTTTTTTTGTTTTCACAAAGAATCATGTATCCATTTCCATGATGTACAGAAGCCTGCTGTCCGCGTCGTAAACCGCCAGGGTAAAATTCTCGGAATAGCGGGCCCGGAACTTGCTTGGATCATGGGGGGTTGTGTTGTCCTTGCTGCGATGCCGATCCAGGAAAAACCAGTATCCGTGCTCGGCTGACAGCAGCGTTTGTTTATCCGCAGCATCCAGTTCCGCGTCATCGGGAAACATCGGCAGGCAGCCGGGCGCATTTCTCAGCGTTTTGGGCAGCGGCAGGGGTTTCCATTCGCTGCTTTCTTCCATCGCCCGCAGCAGCGAATCGTTCTGGTAGCGCAGGATCGCGAGCCAATCCCCGTCCCCGTGGAATCCGCCGTGGGTGTCCCAGTTGTACAGCACTTCCGGGCTGCCCTGCCGGATGTCGGTCCGGGACAGGATGGTGAAATCGGAGAACACGTCTGTCCGGGCAAAAGGCTTGCTCGTTTCTGTAAATGCGTACAGAAAGAAAAGATAAGGAAGGCTTCCGATCACGACCAGCGCCACGATGATAAAGATGACCTCGCCTTTTTTCATGGCGTTTCCTCCTCGTAAATCAGGATATCCCCCGGCTGGCAGGAAAGCGCCTTGCAGATGGCGTCCAGGGTGGAAAAGCGCACGGCCTTTGCCTTGCCGTTTTTGAGGATGCTCAGGTTCGCCATCGTGACGCCCACCCGCTGGCTCAGCTCCGTCATGCTCATCTTGCGGCGGGCCAGCATCACATCCAAATCCACGCGAATCATGCCTCCGCCTCCTTCACACTGTCAGATCGTTTTCTTCCTGGATGGCCGCCGCCTTCTGCACCAGCCTGCCCAGCCCCCAGGCCAGAATGCCCAGCGCGAAGCAAGCCATCGCACACAGGAAAAGGATGATCCAGAACGGGCCGATATCCAGATGGAACACCAGCCCCGGCGCGAATATGGCTGCAATGCACAGCACGCCGTCCAGCGCCATATACAGGGCAATCCGGGTCAGGCTCCGCGCGTTGTCCCCGCAGAAGGATTGCCCCCGCCCAATGCGCGCGCACACCCGAAAATACTCCCACAGCCCCAGCAGAAAAAGCGCTGCCGCGCACCATAAACCGATCAGCCCCGGCCAGTACAGCGGCGAGTATTCCGGGTACATGGCTTTCATTTCCCCCGCAATCACCGGCAGGCAGATTCCGAAAACGATCACAATTCCCATCCCGGCCATGGCTCCCGCCACCATCAGGCATCGAGCGACTCTCTTTTGGTTCATGCTTCTCCCTCCTTGCCCATATCATAGCATAGTAAAGAATGCTTGTCAATATATTTTTATCGTTTTTCGATATATTTATATTGATTTGCAAAATTATCTCTCAACACGCATGATTCCAGAACACAATGAAGGCATCAGGAATCCCGTATTGAATTATGTCGGAAATCGCAAATCCGCCCGCCGATAAAGGCGAACGATGTTTCTGATATATGCAAATTTGTTCGGAAAAACAGCGAAAAATTGTTGGTTTTTTGAAAAATTCAGTTGCTTCCTTTTCCGATTCATGCGATAATAACATCACTCCGACGGGCTTGTCGGAGATCACGAACGATCAAATGAGGAGGAAGCAACCATGCAGAACAACAAGCGCCCCGAAACCATGGAACGCATCACCACCCCGGCACTGGCCCAGGCCTTCATCGCCGAACAGATTGCCGCAATCCAGGCCCAGGTGGGCGACAAGAAGGTGCTGCTGGCGCTGTCCGGCGGGGTGGATTCCTCCGTCGTCGCCGCGCTGCTCATCCGCGCCATCGGCAAGAACCTGGTGTGCGTACACGTGAACCACGGCCTGCTGCGCAAGGGCGAGCCGGAACAGGTCATCCAGGTGTTCCGCCACGAGATGGACGCCAACCTGATCTATGTGGACGCGGTCGACCGCTTCCTGGACAAGCTGGCGGGCGTGGCCGAGCCTGAGCAGAAGCGCAAGATCATCGGCGCGGAATTCATCCGCGTGTTCGAGGAGGAGGCCCGCAAGCAGGAGGGCATTCAGTTCCTGGCCCAGGGTACCATTTATCCCGACATCCTGGAAAGCGGCCCGGTCAAGGCGCACCACAACGTGGGCGGCCTGCCGGAGGATCTGCAGTTTGAGCTGGTGGAGCCCCTGAAGTTCCTCTTTAAGGACGAAGTCCGCGTGGTGGGCCACGAGCTGGGCCTGCCGGACAATATGGTGTACCGCCAGCCCTTCCCCGGCCCCGGCCTGGGCGTGCGCTGCGTCGGCGCCATCACCCGCGACCGCCTGGAAGCCGTCCGGGAAAGCGACGCCATCCTCCGCGAGGAATTCGCCAAGGCCGGCCTGGAAGGCAAGGTCTGGCAGTATTTCACCATCGTGCCCGATTTCAAGACCGTCGGCGTCAAGAATAACGTCCGCTGTTTCGAGTGGCCCGTCGTCCTCCGCGCCGTCAACACCCGCGACGCCATGACCGCCACCGTCGAGGACGTCCCCTTCGCCCTCCTCCAGAAAATCACCGCCCGCATCACCGCCGAAGTCCCCGGCGTCAACCGCGTCCTCTTCGACCTCACCCCCAAGCCCACCGGAACCATTGAGTGGGAATAAGAACCGGAGCGCTAATAGTCCTTATTTTACAAGGGTTTGCGGCCTCGGAAAATCGACTTTGATAACCAAATGATAACATTTCCCGAAGCCGAAATTATAGAAAAATTCCCGGTGGCTTTGGGGTTGCGGATGACTCCGGTGGCAACATCTGCGGCAACATGTTATCAATCTCTGTGATAAAACCTATTTGAAAAGCCCTTCGCTGTGGAGGAAATCTTCCACAAGCGGAGGGCTTTCTTCATGTCATTTTTTTGTCTTGGGCTTTCGTCCTCGTTTGCTCTTGACCGGTTCTTCCGGCGGAATAGCGGCGTGGATGCGGGTATCATCGAAATCAGGATAGTGATACCGCCAACGGTCGTAGTCCTCTTTCGTGATCTCGCCGTCCTTCAGTTTAGCCGACTGCTCCTGCCAGGCACGAAGCCGCTGCTCAAAATCAGCTGCTTTGGTGCCACCGTCGAAAATTTCGGCACGAAGGCAGATCAGACCATCAGCGTCCAAAATACGGATCAATTTCCGATCTTCCAATGTGAAAAGCGTGTGCATCAAGCCATCCATGCTGTCAATATCCGGCACAGCAATCGCCTTAGGAGACACATCCAGAGCATCCGCCATCTGCGCGGTGAGATCAGCCTTGGGCGTACGGTCCTCGGATTCGTATTGCGCCAGCCGGACATCAGCCGAATTATCGGGAAAGCCCAGCATAAGTCCCAGATACTTCTGTGTCATCCCCCGTAAAGTGCGGAAGAAGCGAATGCGTTCACCTGTTGCCATAAAATCACCTCTTGAAAAGGATGATTTATTATAGCAAATCTGCTTAATAAAGTCAACACGGAAATTTAACAGAAAAATTTAATTCTGCCTCATGGGAAACTATTGACATAAGCGTTATTGTTTAGTATAATAAAATTGAAGTTAAGCAAATAAGCTTAACAAGGAAAGGAGGGCGAAATGCTCAATCAATTCATGCGAGCAGAAGAAGTAGCGCGGGAGCTCGAAGTATCAAAATCCTATGCCTACAAACTGATTCAACAGCTGAATGCTGAACTCCGGGAAAAGGGATATATCACCATCGCCGGACGGGTGAATCGGCAATATTTCAGGGAGCGCCTGTATGAGGCACCACAAAGAAAGGAGGGAAACGTCAATGTCAACGCATAAGGACGAAAAGAATGGAACCTGGTATGTGATGGTACGCTATCACGATTGGAAGGGCGAGAAAAAGCAGAAATGCAAGCGCGGCTTTGCCACCAAGCGGGATGCGCAGGAATGGGAGCGCACCTTTCTGCTGAAAGAAGCCGGAGATCTGGATATGACCTTCGAAGCCTTCCTGGAGCTGTATGAAAGGGACATGCGGCCCCGGCTGAAGGAAAACACCTGGCTCTCCAAGGAACACATGATCCGGACCAAGCTGCTGCCTTACTTCGGGAAACGGATGATCAGCGAGATTGACACCAAGGATATCATCGCCTGGCAAAACGAACTGCTGGCCTACCGGGACGAAAAGAAACAGCCCTATGCGCCTACATATCTCAAAGCGATCCACAATCAGCTGGTAGCGATCCTGAACCATGCAGTGAAGCACTACGGGCTGAAAAGCAATCCGGCGTCCAAAGTCGGATACATTGGGAGCAAGGAAAGCGAGGAAATGCAATTCTGGACGAAGGAGGAGTATCAGAAATTCGCAATGGCGATTATGGACAAGCCCATATCGTACTACGCCTTCGAGATGCTGTACTGGTGCGGAATCCGGGAGGGAGAGCTGCTGGCCCTGACGCCGGGAGACTTCGACTTCAAGAACAACACGGTGAGCATCAATAAATCCTTTCAACGGCTGCACGGGCAGGACTACATCACCAGCCCGAAAACAAAGAAAAGTGTCCGTACGATCAAGATGCCGAAATTCCTCAGCGAGGAGATGCAGGAGTACCTGAAAACGCTGTACGGCATCAAAAAGACGGAAAGGATCTTCCCGATTTCCAAGAGCTACCTCTACCACGAAATGAACCGTGGCGCAAAGGAAGCAGGCGTCAAGCGCATCAGAATTCATGATATCCGGCACAGCCATGTGAGCCTGTTGATCGATATGGGATTCAGCGCCGTCGCCATTGCAAACCGGGTAGGACATGAAAGTATCGACATAACCTACCGATATGCCCACCTGTTCCCTTCCCGGCAGGCAGATATGGCAGATCGGCTGGATAACGAAAGAATGGAGGAAATGGAACATGTCAGCTAAGAACGTAGACCGGCATAACCGGTTTCGGAACATCACCGTGGGATTCCGGGTATCGCCGGAAGAAAACGAGCAGCTTAACCGGGCGGTGGCCCTGTCCGGTCTACCAAAGCAGGAGTACTGCTACCAGAAATGCATGAACAGGGATATCACCGTCACCCCAAATCCCCGGATATTCAAAATGATGACCGTCCACATGAAGGACATCCTGATGGAACTTCAGCGGCTCAGCCAGGGAGAAAACCCCAACCAGGAGTTGCTTGAAGATATCGCACTGATCACCAAAATGCTGAACGATATGAAGGAGGAAAGAAAATGAACAGCATCTTTGAAGAACACGGCGGCACCTACACCCTCGGAGCAGACGGTATGCTCTATCCAAACCTGATCCTGGAACCCCAGGAGCACCGCCCCATCGGAAGATGGGGACGGATGCACCGGGCGTACCTGGAAGCGGAGCATCCGGGGCTCTATGAACGGCTGATCCTGAACGGAACCCTGGACAAGCATATGGCTGATGCGGAGGAGCGCGCCAGAGCGATGCTGGAACGGCTGATCGGCCAGATGGCCCAGCAGGAAGGCATTACAGAACGCCTGAAAGCAGCGGATCAGCTGGAATGGGTTCAGAGGATGAACAGCATTCGCAGCCGAGCAGAAGAAATCGTCCAGGCAGAAGTCATCAATACCTTGTAACACGAAGCGCCGCCTGAGCGGCAGAAAGAGAGAATTATGCTTACCAACACCAGTAACAACACAAAGAACCCCACCGTAGTCATTGGAATCGACCACGGCTACGGAAACATCAAGACGGCCAACACCTGCTTCCGGGCAGGTGTGACCGCCTATGACAAGGAACCATTCTTCATCATCGGATCACTCCAGTACAACGGCAAGTGGTACGGCATCAGCGAGGAACACAAAGAGTTCATTCCGGACAAGATGACGGATCAGGACTACTACATCCTGACGCTTGCCGCCATCGCCCGGGAGCTGGAGCTGGCGCATCTGACAAGCGCCGACATCCACTTGGCTGTCGGGCTGCCCCTGACCTGGGTATCGGAGCAGAAAGACCGCTTCCGCAAATACCTGATCCAGAGGAAGGACGTGAAGTTCAACTTCGATGGCACTGCCTACAGTATCCGGATTGTCGGCTGCGACGTCTTTCCTCAGGGCTTCGCGGCTGTGGCAGATAAGCTGGCGGAATTCAAGAGCACGACCATGCTCTGCGATATCGGCAACGGTACCATGAACATCATGACCATCAGCAACGGGAAACCCAATCCGCAGAAATGTTACACAGAGAAGTATGGAACCTACCAGTGCATGTTGTCCATCCGGGAGCAGCTCATGCGGAAGTTTGGTACGGCCATCGATGATGATGTGATCGACGATGTGCTCAGGTACGGCACTGCGGATATCGGCGAAAAATACCTGACAGTGATCCGGGAAGTCGCCCGGCAGTATGTGGCCGGGATCATGCGCCGGCTGCGTGAACACGAGTACAATCCGGAGCTGATGAAGCTGTACATCGTCGGAGGCGGCGGGTGCCTGATCCGGAACTTCGGTGAATACGATCCCAACCGGGT
>CADBCX010000089.1 GCA_902793245.1 uncultured Eubacteriales bacterium
GAAATTGCCGTTGACGGCTCCATTCCCCTTACCGACGCGCACGCCATCGCCGAAGGCGTTCATAACGATATTGAACAGCAGTACCCAAAGGTAAAGCATATCATGATTCATGTGAATCCTGCGGAACAGTGATTTACAAAAGCTAAAAAGGAGCCTTGAATCATCCTTCGGGGCTTTCTTTTTGCGTTTTGCAAAAAAATCCTTGTGGATCAATGATCCACAAGGATTTCTGTGGCGCCTTAAGAAGGACTCGAACCTACAACCCTTCGGTTAACAGTCAACACATCTCATGCTTGTATCCCTTTTGTTACTCGTTATTGCAATAAGGCTCGGATTTATCTAAAAAAATTTCTCGCTGTGCGAAAAAACGACATAACAAAACCATCATCATTGGTTCACCGGGAACACGATGCTGATGCTGAAAATCTGGTCTTCCGTGCTGATGGAATAGCGTCCGCCGTATTTATGGACGACTTTTTCAATGCTCCGGATGCCGAAGCCATGGTTGCGCTTGTCCGCTTTGGAGGTGATCAGGCGGCCTTCGGACCAGGACAGATCGCCGATATAGCTGTTTTCGGTGGTGATGATCACAAAGCCCCGCTCCCGGCGGACGGTGACCTGGATGATTTTCACTTCGCCATCCGGCAGCTTGGAGACCGCTTCGATGGCGTTGTCCAGCAGGTTGCCGAAGAGCACATACAGGTCGGTGGTGCCCATGAAATTAACCGCCGTGCCGTCGATGATGCAGGTGAACTGAATGCCCAGCTTCCGGCACTGGAAGTTCTTTTCCTGGAACACCACGTCCAGCACTTCGTTGTTGGTCTGAATTTCCGTGCCGTAGCTGTCAATCATTTCCATCATGTCATTGTATTCGTGGGGGTCGATGGCGTCCTTGACGGCCAGCAACTGGTGCTTCAGGTCATGGCATTTAATGTTGATGGCCTCGATGTTTTCCTTGCTGACCTGGTAATGGGCCTTGGCCTGCTCCCGCAGGATACTTTCGATTTGCAGCTGCGCCCGCATTTTGTTTTCCCGCACCATGGCGAACTGGCAGATCAGCAGCAGCAAGGACACCAGGATATTCATGACGAACGCGAAGAAGGACATCCAGAAGGTTTTGTCCGGCACCAGGAAAGAGAAAATCAGGTTCAGATACAGATTGATCGCCAGGGAGACAATCAGGAACACGAACGAAGGCGCGAAGCCGATGGCGTCGGTGTCCAGCTCCTTGTTTTTGCGGACCAGCAAAACATCCGCCAGGAAGAACACCAGCAGCCTGCACCCGAAATAATTGATCAGGATCGGCAGGGAAAACGAGTTGCTGCCCACATAGTTCAGCAGCTCCGGAAAGAGCAGCGACAGGATGGAATCCAGCATACTGGCGATATGATCCACCGCGAAGGCCGCGGCCCCCACAAAGCACACGGTGGACCAGCTGGCCTGATGGCAGAAAGGCACGATCAGCAAAGCCATCACATAGCCCGCCAGAAACATGGAGGACGCATACAGCAGGCTGTCGTTCACCATGGGAATGGCGGCGGACAGGGCGGCGCTGCCCAGGCACCACAGGATCATCCGCCGGAAATAATGCTCCCGCCGGGGCAGATACCGGCTGAATAAAATCGCCGCCGCCAGCAGCGACAGGAGGTTGATGATTTTGATTGGAAGCAGGCTGTTGACCCATAGACCGGTATTCATGATCATTTCCCCATATTGATTTTCTGATTGCCGTAATAGTTGGCGATCTGCTGCATAAACTCGGTTTTCCGGGGACGGCTGATGGACAGGCGCGCGCCGCCGGTGACCACGATCTCATCCCCGTCGATCATCTGGATGTGGCGCATGTTTACCACGCAGGATTTGTTGCACATGGCGAAGGTGGAGCTGTCCAGGGTTTCCTGGATATCCTTCATGGTGCCGCGGGTGGAAATCACGTCGTGCTCCGTGTGGAAGGACAGGACATGGTTGTAGATGTCCACAAAAATCACTTCATCCGTGTACACCCGGATGGACTTGTCCCCGGTTTTAATCAGCAGCCTGGTGCGCTGTTCCGCCGCTAACTTTTTGAGCGCCCGGTTCATCTTCACATTGAAGAAGTTTTCCTGCACCGGCTTCACGATAAAATCATAAGCGTCCACTTCATAGCCGTTGAGGGCGAAGCAGGCCAGGGCGGTGACAAAGATCAGCATCACATGGCTGTCGATTTTCCGCAGGCTCCGGGCGGCTTCCATGCCGCTCATCATGGGCATGTCAATGTCCATGAACACCATGTCATAGTCGCCCTTGTAGTCCACCAGAAACAGCAGCGGGTTCTCAAAGCGCACGGTGTCTATTTCCAGATTGTTGTTCTGCGCGAACCGCCTGAGCAGCGAAAGCAGCTGTTCCGCGTCCCGCCCGTTATCCTCCACCACTGCGATGCGCAGCATCGAATACCCCCTCCAGCGCGTGTGTCATCAGTATAATCAAATTTCCGCATAAAGGCAAGTATCCAGAGAGCCCCTCACTGGCAGGGGCTCCCCGGATACATCACAGCCGATGATGGATCGGATCAGATGATCCGGCGATCCATCACAGTTCCTTCAGAGAGTGGGATTCGGAGTCCACTTCCAGCTGCAGGCCCACGTAGTCTTCCAGCAGTTCGGCGTCTTCTTCGGAGGTGGTGACAGAGCCGTTCATGACGTAGATCACGCTGGTGGCGGTCAGGGTGATTTCCTTGGTGCCGTCTTCATCGGAATCCACGGTGTAGGTGCCGGTCACGATGTAAGCCCAGTTGGTGACGACCTTGTAGGAATTGTGGATGATGGAGGTGTTGTCCACCAGGGTGAAGGTGCCGTCGTCGTTCAGTTCCAGCACCTTGGCCACGCCGTTGTACACGTCGTTTTCATAGCCGGCTTCGCAGTAAACGGTGTTGCCGAAGAAGGTTTCGGCCAGGGCGGAAGTGCAGGACAGCGCCAGAACCAGGGCCAGGATCAGAGCAGCAAACTTTTTCATGAGAGAATCCTCCTTATTTTTTCATAGATGGATGCATTGTACTTATTCAACACCGGGAAGCGGGATGGTCCAGTGTCACCCCGCTTCGCCGGGATGTACCGTGGGGTTTACCTTTCCACCGCGATATTCTTCTTGCGGCTCTTGAGCACGGTCAGCAGCACCAGTCCGGCGGCGATCACGCCCAGGCCGATATTGGCGTAGTTGACCCAGGCGCGCCAGGGAGCGGTGCCGTAGGTGATGACGGTGGCGTCGGAGGTCTTGTTCACGGTAGCGGAATTGACCTGGGTGTAGAAGATGTTCTTGCAGGCTTCCCGCATGATGCGCAGGGTGGAGGCGTTTTTGGTGCTGGCGAACTTGGTGGGCAGGGTCATTTCGTTGGCCAGCATCAGGTCGTTGCCGTTGTTGACGCCGTCTTCCACGTTCATGTACATCTGGCCGTTGTAGTCGGTGATCACGGTGCCCAGGAAGCCCCATTCGCCGCGGAGCACGTTCTTGAGCAGGGGAGCGGACGCGCCGCACCATACGTCGCCGATCCGGTTGAAGGAGCTCATCAGGGCGGTGCAGGCCCGAATGGTCTTGTACTGGGTCACGCCGTTGTCCAGGTATTCGATGGTCATGGTGGGTTCCTTGACCAGGATCTCATAGGCCCGGGCATAGATTTCACGGAGCGCCTGCTCGTTGCACCAGGTCACGGGGCCGTTCTCGATGCGATGGCGGTCCATGTCGTTGAGGACAAAGTGCTTGGAGTAGCAGGTGAGGCCCATGGAGGCTGCGCCCTTCACCGTGGCGGCGCAGACCCGGCCGCTGATGAGGGGATCTTCGGAGTAGTACTCAAAGCCGCGTCCGCCGAAAGGCCCGCGATGGATGTCGCAGCCCGGCGCGTACCAGCCGGTCATGTTGTTTCCGGCCAGCATGGCTTCGTTGCCCACGCTGCGGCCGAACTCCTCAGCCAGCTTCACATTCCAGGTGGCGGCGGTCAGCACGGAGGAGCAGTGGAAGTTGCCGCTGGTGCCGAAGCCCAGGCCGCCGTACTGCTTGAGGCCCGCGGGGCCGTCGGTGGCGCCGGAAGCGGGCAGGCCCACGTTCTTCACGGCGGAAACGCCCTGGTTGCCGGAATAGATCAGCTTGGACATGGCCTTGCCGGTCATCTGATCCAGCAGCATATCCCAGCGGGGATCGTCGTAGGGAGCGCCGCGCAGCGCCACTGCCGTCCAGGTCTGGTCAGCGCCGGTGGTGGGGGCTTCTTCGCCTTCCACGTAGTAGTCAGGCTCGTAAGTGCCCAGCTCCTTGATGGTCGCTTCGGAGGCGGTAAGGTCAGCCTCGGTGGGCGCGGTGGGGAAGGACGCCTCGAAATTTTCCCGGGTGAACATCACAGCCTTGCCCGCTTCGGCCTTGGTGTAGGGCACGAACTGGGCGTTCATGTCGTCAAACTGGTTGGTGGCGGCGACGACTGTCAGCTTGTCCTTGGCTTCCTGGGACATATTGCGGGTCTCGCCCTTCTGGGCGTCGATCTCGGTCTGGCGGGGGTTGCCGCCGTTGTAGACCACCTTGGAAGCCACCTTGTGGACGTATTCGCAATTGTCGCCGTACACTTCATGGGCGTTCTTATTGACGGTGATGCGGTAGTCGCCCGCGTCCAGCACGTAGCATTTTTCCACCATGAAGTCATAGGAAGCCATGTCTTCGATGGCAAAGGTCAGGGTGTAATCGGCGGATGCGCCGGGCTGCAGCAGGTCGGTCTTGTCATAGGCCGCCAGGTTCAGGGCGGATTTTTCCAGGCCGCCTTTGGTGTAGGGCGCGTGGTAGTACACCTGGATCACGTCCTTGCCCGCCACAGCGCCGGTGTTGGTGACGGTGACGGTCACGCTGATCTTGCCGTCAGCCACCTTGGTATCCTTGATCTTCTGCTCAAAGGTGGTGTAGGACAGGCCGTAGCCGAAGGGATAAGCCACGGCTTCCTCATAGCTCTTGCCCTGTTCGCCTTCCACGGTGAAGGTGCCGCCGTCGGCGAAGACGGTCTCATAGTAGCGGTAGCCGAAGTAGATGCCTTCCTCGTACTGGAGCACATAGGAGTCCGCCAGGGCGTTGGCTTTGGACACATTGGCGTACTTCCGGGCGGAGGTGTTGGGGAAGGTGGGATCGGCGGTGAAGTCCGCGGCCCAGGTATCCACGGTATGGCCGGAGGGATTCACGGTGCCGGCGATGATGCTGGCCAGGGCGGTGCAGCCGGTGGAGCCGGGATAGGCGATCCACAGGATGGCGTCCACCTGGGGATCGTCCCGCAGCGCGCCGATTTCCATGGCGTTGGCGGAGTTGATCACCACGATGACCTTTTCAAAGTTCGCTTCAGCGTGGGCCAGCAGTTCTTTTTCTTCCACGGTCAACTCCAGCTGGTGCTGGCCTTCTTTGTAGTTGGCGGTTTCCGCTACGGAGGAGGACATGGCCTGGTCGGGGTTGTTCACGTCTGCCAGCAGGTCGCTGCAGAAGTCCATGCCCTCGCCGCCCTGGCGTCCGAACACCACGATGGCGGCGTCCTTGTAATCAGAGTAGGAAGCGGTAATGTCGGCGGTGAAATAGCTCTGGGGGAATTCGCCGATGTAGTAGGTCATTTTTTCCGCCTTGTCCATGGCGGTGGCGGGGTCAGCCACGGGCACCTTGTCCAGATTGCTCTGGTACATGTCCAGCACCTTCTGGTTCACGCTGAACCCGGCGGCTTTCAGGGCGTCGGCCATTTTGACGCACTGGCCTTCGTCGCCCGCGCCGGAGCCGGTGCCGCCGAACACGGTCTGCACGCTCCTGCGGCCCAGGAGGGTGACGGCCTTTTCGCTGGCCGTGTTCAGGGGCAGCGCGCCGTTTTCATTCTTCAGCAGCGTAATGCCCTCTTCCGCGGTGCGGCGCGTCACGTCCTTGGCCACCTTGTCGGCGTCTTCGGCGGTGGTGGAATCCTGTTCATAATAGATGGTATCCCAGTTCTCCGCCCCGGCCTTGGTTTCGATCTTCATTTCGCCGCGGCCGATATAGGCGTCCA
This sequence comes from uncultured Eubacteriales bacterium, assembly GCA_902793245.1. Taxonomy (GTDB): domain Bacteria; phylum Bacillota; class Clostridia; order Christensenellales; family Aristaeellaceae; genus RUG563. The sequence continues at coordinate 6,020 of CADBCX010000089.1, forward strand.
GAATGCCGGAAAGCGTGGAATTGGCCGCTACGTTCAGCGCGATGGCGATGACCGCCAGGAAGGCGATGATCGGGATCGTGACGCGGCCGATGCCGTGCTTCTTTTTGGCTTTCTTCTGTTTGTCAGCAGGCTTGCTCATACAGTCTTGCCTCCTTCTCGGATTTGCAATCGCTGCCCAAATTGTAACAGGCGGCGGAAGGGGATTCAATGAAAATGACCGCAATTGTCGTTTTGACGACCGGAATTGTCTTGACAGACAAAAAAAGCGCCTGAAACGACAGTTGCGGTCAGATTCATTGCGTTTCAGGCACAAATATCCTATAAATAAAACAAAAGCACGGCGGACGCGCCGTAAGAAAGGAAGTTTTCACATGAAGAAAATGGTCGCCCTGCTCCTGGCCGCGCTGACGCTGCTTGGCTGCGTTTCGGCCCTGGCGGAGAGCACATTCACGCCCACCGCCTATGAATGGAAGTTCATCAAGAAAATCCCCATGAAGCCCAAGTACACCGAGGAAGTGGAGCACAAGGGCACCGTGGAGCGCCTGACCTACGCCACCCGCTCCTACGCTCTGGAAGCCGTGGCCGCCGGGACAGCCGTGAAAGCCCCCGACGACAACGACACCAGCCCCGCCATCGACAAGGAAGCCCTCTGCGGCGATCAGACGGAGTTCCCCATGGAGAAGGAACTGTACGTGTATCTTCCTTATGGATATGATCCCGCGAAAAAGTACAATGTGGTGTACGCCCTCCACGGCACCGACGCCCAGGCGGACTACTGGATCGGCGACAACAGCATGGGCCTGACCACCCGGAAGCTGCTGGACCGGATGATGGACGCGGGCGAGTGCGAGCCCTGCATCGTGGTGACGCCTACCTATTACAGCATTCCCGAGGATAAGAAAGACCTGTTCCCGGACTTCTGGGACGGCGACGCCCTGGCCAACGTGTGGCCCATGTACTTCTGGCAGGAAATGCGTAATGAGATCATTCCCCTCATTGACAGCACCTATTCCACCTATGGCGCAGATGCCGACGCCCGGGACCATCGCGCGTTCGCCGGGCTCTCCCGCGGTTCTATGACCACGGTGAATTCCATCATGATGCACTGCCTGGATCAGTTCGCCTACTTCGGGGATTACTCCGGCATCTGGTGTGATTTCGACGCCTTCAAGGCGGCCCTGGAATCCGACGAATACAAAGACCTGCCCATCAAATTCTGGTACAACGCCAACGGCACCGCCGACTTCTCCCTGGCGAACCACGAAGCCTTCCGCGACCGCTGCCTCACCGAAATGTCCGACCGTTTCGTGGACGGCGAAAACTACGCCTGGGTCAACTTCAAGGGCGGCGCCCACGCCTATAACTGCTGGCTGCCTGACCTGTACAATTCCCTTCTGGTGTTCTTTACAAAGTAAATATAAAGAAAGGAAGTATCCCCATGAAAAAACTGACTGCCCTGCTCCTGGCCGCCCTGCTCCTGATGAGCGCCACGCTTCCCGCCCTGGCGGATGTGTACGCCGACGCCGGGTTCATCAAGAAGATCCCCATGAAGCCCAAGTACACCGAGGCCGTTGACAATCACGGCACCGTCGTGACCCTGAACTACACCGCCCACGCCTACGCCCTGGAAGCCATGGCCACCGGCGACTTCGTCTGGTGCGAGAACGCCCAGGGCGGAACCGTCAAGCCCGAAATCCCCGCGGGCCTTTTGCCCGAAGCGGGAACCGACATCATGGTGGAAAAGGAAGTATACATCTACCTGCCCTACGGCTATGACGAAACCAAGGATTACAATGTGCTGTACCTGATGCACGGCGGCGGCGACGACGCCAGCTACTGGCTGGGCCGCATGGGCAGCGGCACCCTGCCCGTGCTGGACCGCATGGTGGACAAGGGCGAAATGGAGCCCACCATCATCGTGTGCCCCACCTTCTATTCCTTCCCGGGCGAAGACGGCGCCGCGTACTCCTTCGCCAGCAGCGTCCTGCCCTGCTACTTCTGGATGGAACTGAAAAACGACGTGATCCCGCTGGTGGAAACCACCTATTCCACCTATGCCAAGGGCGATGTCAGCGAAGAAAACCTGAAAGCCACCCGTGAGCACCGCGCTTTCGCCGGTCTTTCCATGGGCTCCGCCACGTCCCTGCAGTCCGCCTTTACTCATTGCTTTGACGTGATGGCCTGGATCGGCTCCTTCTCCGGCTCCCTGACCCTGCCGGAAACTCTGGAAAATGCTCTCAAGTCCGACGAATACAAAGACCTGCCCGTGAAATTCTGGTACAACGGCAACGGCGGCAACGATATGGCCCATGACGAGCATCAGGCTTTCTGGCAGACCCTGCTGGCCGATATGCCCGAACGCTTCACCGACGGCGAAAACACCTGCTGGGTGGAATTCAAGGGCGGCTCCCACGCCTACAACTGCTGGCTGCCTCACCTGTACAACTGCCTGCGCATCTTCTTCAAATAAACCGAGCGCACCGCTTCCCGCGCCTGGGGGTGTACCCCGCTCCCAGGCCGGAAGCTTTTCTTTTCTCCGAACCCATTACGACGACACAGCAGGAGGTTCTTGAACATGAAAAAAATGACTGCATTGTTTCTGGCCCTGATTCTTTGCCTGTCCGCCGTCAGCGCTTTGGCGGACGTATACTCCGACGCTGGCTTTATCAAGAAAATCCCCATGAAACCCAAGTATACCGAGGAAAGAGAAAACAGGGGGACTGTTGAAAAGATCACCTATACCTGTCATTCCTATGCCGAGGAAGAAGAAAACCCCGGCACGGAGAAGATTGTGGAAAAAGACCTGTACGTGTACCTGCCCTACGGTTACAGCGCTGACAAGGAATACAATGTGCTGTACCTGATGCACGGGGCCGGAGAGGATGAACGCTACTGGCTCAGCGCGGAACGCATGGGCAAGCCCACCTGCGCGGTGCTGGACTATATGATGGACAAGGGCGAAATGGAACCTGCCATCGTGGTCGCCTCTACCGTGAACTTAGGCCGTGAACCCGGAACCGAAGCCGTGGCGAAGCAGTACAGCGATATGGCGGGCGGCGGCGAACAGTACACCGCAGTGCCTGAGAATCCCACCCGCGCCACCAACCTGGCCGTATATCCCAAAGAACTGCGCAACGACATCATTCCGCTGATCGAAACCCGGTATTCCACCTTCGCCAAAGGCGATGTGAGCGACGAAAGCCTGAAAGCCTCCCGCGAACACCGCGCTTTTGCCGGGTTCTCCATGGGCTCCATCACCACGGAATGCGTGATGCAGAATTGCCTGGACATCATTTCCTATTACGGCAACTACTCCGCCGGCAGCGACAATGAAGATTTCTTCGCGGCCATGGCTTCCGAAGCGTTCAAGGACCTGCCCATTGGCTTCTGGTATCACGGCGAGGGCAGCGCGGACTTTGCCCTGGAAGGGCACAAGCAGTTCTGCCAGGCCATCCTGGAAAGAATGAGCGACAGGGTCACTGACGGCGTGAACTACTGCTATGTGGAATTCAAAGGCGGTACCCACGCTTACAATTGCTGGCTGCCCCATATGTATAACTGCTTAAAGGTGTTCTTCAAATAACTCAGGAAGACCCGGCTTGAATGCCATTATGGAATGAGCGGATCGTATGCTTTGCTCATTCATCCATCCTTCTCTCCCCGGAGGCCCTTTCCTTGTTCCAGGGAGAGAAACAGCTCAGGATAAGCAAAACAGAACTTCACTTCAAATCATGGCAGTCCGTTTATACCTACCTCTACAGGGGGAATGATCATTGAAATATCAGGACATCATCAGCCAGCTTTCTTTAGAGGAAAAATGCCATCTGCTGTCCGGGAAGGATTTCTGGCAGACGGTGAGCGTGAAGCGTTTGGGCGTCGAAAGCGTAATGCTTTCTGACGGGCCCCACGGCATCCGCAAGCAGGAAGGCGCGGGCGACCAGCTGGGCTTAAACGGCTCCGTACCCGCCACCTGCTATCCCACCGCCGCCACCATGGCCAACAGCTGGGATCCGGAATTGGGCGAGGAATTGGGCCGTCATTTAGGCGCGGAAGCCGCCAGCCAGGATGTGTGCGTACTCCTGGGCCCAGGCATGAACGTAAAGCGCAATCCCTTCTGCGGGCGGAACTTTGAGTACTTCTCCGAAGACCCCTACCTTGCGGGCAAAATGGCAGCAGGCTACATTCGGGGCATCCAGGCAAATGGTGTCAGCGCCTGCCCCAAGCACTTCGCCGCCAACAATACAGAATTGCGCCGTATGGCTTCCAACTCCGTGCTGGACGAGCGCACATTGCGGGAAATCTACCTGACCAACTTTGAGATCGCCGTGAAGGAAGGGCATCCCAAGTCCATAATGAGCGCCTATAATCAGGTCAACGGCGTCTATGCCAACGAAAACGCCCACCTGCTCCAGGAAATCCTGCGGGACGAATGGGGCTTTGACGGTTTCGTGGTGTCGGACTGGGGCGCGAACAACGACTTCGTGGAAGGCGTCCGGGCAGGCTCTCATTTGGAAATGCCCACCACTGGCGGCGACGGCCCCCGGCAGCTCATGAAAGCCGTCCGGGAAGGCCGCATCACGGAAACGGAAGTGGACAAACGGGTGGACGAACTGCTCGACGTGGTGCTGTCCGTCAGGAAA
>CADBCX010000090.1 GCA_902793245.1 uncultured Eubacteriales bacterium
GTTGCGCCTGCGCAAGCGGCGGACACCCCCGCCGCCCCGCCCCTTTTTGGGTCAGGCAACCTGGTTGGGTGGCCCAGATTTACGCGCCGAGCAGCCGTAGGCGGACACCCCGCCGCCGCGGCTCGTAAACGAATGCCATTGGGCCGCGGGTGGACCCTTGTTTTCGTCAGCAGCCCCTAGCTTGGCAAGCCCTGCTGGGGCAGTTTTCTCGAAATTGCCCACACGAGAATCACCACGCCAGCAACGATAAGCGGTATCGACAGCAACTGGCCCATCGTGACCCAGCCACCGAACAGGTAGCCAAGTTGGGCATCGGGTTGGCGTACGAACTCGATGAGAAACCTGAAGATGCCGTACAAGAGCAAGAACACGCCGATAAACGAGCCGCGCGGGCGGGGCGGCCTTTTCCGCGATAGCGCGAATAAGACGATGAACAGCAAGACGCCCTCGAGCAAGGCCTCGTAGAGCTGTGATGGGTGACGCGGCATGTTGCCGGCTGCACCGCCGAACACGACCCCCCAGGGCAAATCCGTGAAATCACCCCAAAGCTCGCCGTTGATGAAATTGGCGCATCTTCCGAGGAACAAGCCGATCGGGGCGACGATTGCACCCATATCGGCCAATGTGAGATAGGGAATCCCCGTTAACCGAGCTGCCACTATGCCGGAGAGCAAGGCGCCCATGAGGCCCCCGTGGAAGCTCATGCCTCCCTGATTGAACGCAAGGATTTCGAGCGGATGCGCAAAATAGTAACCGTTGCCGTAAAAAAGGCAGTATCCGAGACGAGCGCCGACGATGATACCGACGATGACGCAGCAGATGATGGTGAGCAAGGCATCGGAATCGAACCTTAGGCCCCAGCGCTTGGCAATCTGGCGTTCACCTATTCAGAACTGGGCAGGCATCAGGACGCGCTGACCTTGAAGGAACAGGTATATGAAGCGAGGAAGCGCGTGCTGGGGCTGGAGCATCCGGACACTTTATCGAGTCTGAAAAGCTTGTCTTACGAGCTTTATGAAATGGGTCAATATGAAAAGTGCATCCCGCTGGATGAGCTTGCCCTCCGGATCACGGAAAAGCTGTATGGAGAGCGCAGCAAGGAAGCGGCGGAAGCATTGGGCAATCTGGCGGTCAATTACAGAGAACTGGAGCAGCATGGCCAGGCATTGCCCCTGCGGGAGCGGGCATATGCGATTTATCGGGAATTGTATGGAGAAGAACACCCCGATACTTTGACGGCTCTGAAAAGAATGTCTTCCGAGCTTTATGATATGAGTCAATATGAAAAGTGCATCCCGCTGGATGAGCTTGCCCTCCGGATCACGGAAAAGCTGTATGGGGCGCACAGCAGGGAAACCGCGACGGCCCTGAACAACCTTTCCATGGTATACAGCAAGCTGGAACAGTATGATAAAGCTCTGCCTCTGATGGAACGGGCTTACGCTCTTCGCCTGGATATCCTGGGGGAAGACGATCCCACTGCGATAAAGCTCAGGGATCGGGTGATCCTGTTCCGCGAAAAATTGAAGCCCTGAAATTCCGTCCGGCGGGATGCATCCTGCCGGGCGTTCTTTGATATTCCCATTCTCCATATGATCACGAACCATGCTTGCATCGTTTCCATCGCGGACGCGAATTTCTTCTTTTCTCTGCCCTATTGCCGAAATAACCATATTGGAAGAAAAGAAATAATCCGAACCCGTCTTCCATTCTGAAGATCCGGTTCGGATTATATTGGTTTGGTGCGCCATCAGGGACTCGAACCCGGGACACCCTGATTAAGAGTCAGGTGCTCTACCAACTGAGCTAATGGCGCAGATGCAGGGAACTCATGGAGCGATGCTCCGGCGGCGGCCTGCAAAGCTGGAGCGGGTGATGGGAATCGAACCCACGTAGCCAGCTTGGAAGGCTGGAGCTCTACCATTGAGCTACACCCGCAAATGGAGCGGTAGACGAGGCTCGGACTCGCGACCTCCACCTTGGCAAGGTGGCGCTCTACCAACTGAGCTACTACCGCATGGATTTGTTTGGGGTGTTTCTGGTGCGGACGAAGAGACTTGAACTCTTACGCCTCTCGGCACCAGATCCTAAGTCTGGCGCGTCTGCCATTCCGCCACGCCCGCAGGATGCCAGCCCGCCACCGTGGTCCGGCCCACCGTCGTGATCCAGCCCGATGACTGCCCAGAAGGGCAATGACCCATCGGGGACTCGAACCCCGGACACCTTGATTAAAAGTCAAGTGCTCTACCACCTGAGCTAATGGGTCACAATGGCTGGGGTGGCAGGGATCGAACCTACGAATGAGGGAGTCAAAGTCCCTTGCCTTACCGCTTGGCTACACCCCAACGGTACCTGCCATGTCAGGAAAAATGGGGTGGGTAGTGGGACTCGAACCCACGATCTCCAGAGCCACAATCTGGCGCCCTAACCAACTGAACTATACCCACCATAAGCGGATTGGACGCGCCTGAAGGGATTCGAACCCCCGACCCACGGCTTAGAAGGCCGTTGCTCTATCCGGCTGAGCTACAGGCGCACATCGCCGCGAAGCTGTGTCGAAGGCGGATTCGTTGCCGAATCATCCCCGCTGACGATATAAGAGTTTACCACAAGTGAACGAACCTGTCAAGCCCTTTTTTTTATTTTTTGTATACCGTTAGGATAATCGTTAGGGATGAGGCATGAGGGAAACGAGAGTGCAGAGTACAGAGTACAGAGTTTATACTATTCGTAAATGATCACAGTAAATATGAGGGAACACTTCTGTTATCCGCGCCCCGCTGTCATCCTGAGCGTGTTCGGCTGCGAAGAGCCTGCCCTGAGCGAAGTCGAAGGGGGGCCTCTCTTTTCTCGTAAAAAGGAAGGTTCTACCCGCCTGCGGCGGGCGCAAGCGAATTCACGCCTCCATCCGTAGAGGAGGCGGCTAAGAATGACAATATAACTCCTAACTCCTAACTCTCCCCTACCCCTCATCTTAAATTTTCAAAAATGTAACAATTCCCCTTCCCCCGCCCCTTGTCAATCTGGCAAAAAAAAGGTATAATAAATCATTGGAAAAGCGATGGAGCGTCCGTTTCATGGCTATCCATGCAAATCCGTATCCCAAAATCCGAAAGGAGCTTGATATCCTATGGGCAAGAAGTACGTATACCTGTTCACCGAAGGCAACGCCAGCATGCGCGAACTGCTGGGCGGCAAGGGCGCGAACCTGGCTGAAATGACCCACATCGGCCTGCCGGTTCCCCAGGGCTTCACCATTTCCACCGAAGCCTGCACCCAGTACTATGAAGACGGCCGCAAGATCAACGACGAGATCATGGCCGAAATCATGGAAAACGTGGAGAAGATGGAACAGATCAACGGCAAGAAGTTCGGCGATCTGCAAAATCCCCTGCTCGTTTCCGTCCGCTCCGGCGCGCGCGCTTCCATGCCCGGCATGATGGACACCATCCTGAACCTGGGCCTGAACGACGACGTTGTCGCCGCGATGATCAAGGGCAACCCCGATCCCAAGTTCGAGCGCTTCGTATACGACTGCTACCGCCGCTTCATCCAGATGTTCTCCGACGTGGTCATGGAAGTGGGCAAGAAATACTTTGAACAGCTGATCGACGCCATGAAGGAAAAGAAGGGCGTCACCTACGACACCGAGCTGACCGCCGCCGACCTGTGCGAGCTGGCGCAGCAGTTCAAGGCCGAATACAAAAAGCAGCTGGGCACCGACTTCCCCTCCGACCCCAAGGTGCAGCTGTACGAAGCCATCCGCGCCGTGTTCCGCTCCTGGGACAACCCCCGCGCCAATGTGTACCGCATGGACCATGACATCCCCTATTCCTGGGGCACTGCCGTGAACGTGATGCCCATGGTGTTCGGCAACCTGAACGAAAACAGCGGCACCGGCGTGGCCTTCACCCGCAACCCCGCCACCGGCGAAAAAGTCCTGATGGGCGAATTCCTCACCAACGCCCAGGGCGAAGACGTGGTGGCCGGCGTGCGCACCCCCATGCCCATCTCCCAGATGGAAGAAAAATTCCCCGAAGCCTTCAGGCAGTTCGTGGAAGTGTGCGACAACCTGGAAAAGCACTACCGCGACATGCAGGATATGGAATTCACCGTTGAAAACGGCAAGCTGTACATGCTCCAGTGCCGCAGCGGCAAGCGCACCGCCCAGGCCGCCATCAAGATCGCCTGCGACCTGATCGACGAAGGCATGATCTCCGAAGAAGAAGCGCTGATGCAGATCGACGCCAAGAGCCTTGACATGCTGCTGCATCCCACCTTCGACGTGAAGGCCCTCAAGGCCGCCAAGCCCGTGGGCAAGGGCATCGCCGCTTCCCCCGGCGCCGCCGCAGGCCATATCGTGTTCACCGCCGAAGACGCCGTGGAGCACGGCAAGAAGGGCGAAAAGGTCGTCCTGGTGCGCCTGGAGACCAGCCCCGAAGACATCGAAGGCATGAAGTTCGCCCAGGGCATCCTGACCGTCCGCGGCGGCCAGACCAGCCACGCGGCCGTGGTGGCCCGCGGCATGGGCACCTGCTGCGTATCCGGCTGCGGCGAAATCAAGATGGACGAAGCCAACAAGTGCTTCACGCTGGCCGGCAAGACCTATCACGAGGGCGACGCCCTGTCCCTGGACGGCAGCACCGGCAACATCTACGGCGAGCTGATCCCCACCGTGCCCGCCGATCCCAACAGCGGCTACTTCGGCCGCATCATGGAACTGGCCGACAAGTATAAGACCATGGGCGTGCGCACCAACGCCGACACTCCCAAGGACGCCAAGCAGGCCGCTTCCTTCGGCGCGCAGGGCATCGGCCTGTGCCGCACCGAGCACATGTTCTTCGGCCCCGACCGCATCCCCGCCTTCCGCGAGATGATCTGCGCCGAGACTGTCGAAGAGCGCAAGGCCGCCCTGGACAAGATCGAACCCATGCAGCAGGCTGACTTCGAGGGCCTCTTTGAAGCGCTGGGCGGCTACCCCGTCACCATCCGCTTCCTGGATCCCCCGCTGCATGAATTCGTTCCCACCGAAGAAGCCGACATCGAAGCCCTCGCCAAAGCCCAGGGCAAGACCGTCGCTTACATCAAGCAGGTCATCAGCGACCTCCACGAGTTCAACCCCATGATGGGCCACCGCGGATGCCGCCTGACCGTCACCTATCCCGAAATCGCCGTGATGCAGACCAGTGCCATCATCAAGGCCGCGCTGGCTGTGAAGGGCCGCCATGCGGACTGGAACGTGGTTCCTGAAATCATGATCCCCCTCGTCGGCGAACTGAAGGAATACAAATTCGTCAAGAACATCGTGGTGGAAACCGCGGACAAGCTGATCAAGGAAGCCGGCTCCGACCTCAAGTACGAAGTGGGCACCATGATCGAAATCCCGCGCGCCGCCCTGACCGCCGATGAAATCGCCAAGGAAGCTGACTTCTTCTGCTTCGGCACCAATGACCTGACCCAGATGACATTCGGCTTCTCCCGCGACGACGCCGGCAAGTTCCTGCCCGCGTACTATGCCAACAAGATTTACGAGTTCGATCCCTTCGCCCGTCTGGACACCGTTGGCGTTGGCAAGCTGATGAAGATGGCTGTGACCCTGGGCCACGAAAACAACGCCAAGATTCACTGCGGCATCTGCGGTGAGCACGGCGGCGACCCGTCCTCCATCGAATTCTGCAACCAGATCGGCCTGAACTACGTGTCCTGCAGCCCGTTCCGGGTGCCCATCGCCCGCCTCGCCGCTGCCCAGGCCGCGATCAAAGCCAAGAAGTAATTCAACCGACCAACATAAAAAGCCGCGTCGCAAGACGCGGTTTTTTTCTGCTATAGTATTCGCAAATTAAAACAGTAATTTCAGGATGACAGCTATCACGGCTCACTGTCCTTCTTCTGTGCCCGATTCCCCGGCGGGAACAAATTCCAGGCGCAGGTTTTCCCCCGTCCACTGGAGGAAGAGGGCCTTCAGCTGTTCGCAGGAAGCTTCCCAGGCCTGCTCCATGCACGCAGGGTCGTCCAGATACGCCATGCGGCAGGCGGTCTGCTGCTGATTCAGCATGGCCTGGTAGCGTTCCTGATTGGACAGGCCCCAGAAGTCCCTGTTTTCCGGCTTGCCGGTCACTTCAAAGCTGTCATACAGCATTTCCGCCGGGGGCACTTCCACCAGCAGCCGGTTTTCCTCCGGGGTCAGCTTCACATGCTCCAGCTTCACGCCCAGGCCGATTTCATACGTGTAAGGAACGGTAATACTGCTCACGCTGCCGATCAGCTTCGCCTTGATATCGCCCTCCAGCACGCCCGTGTCCGTATTGCGGATGGCGATCAGCTCGCCCACCTTTTCCATTTCGTGGGTGATCTGCGTAGCGGTCTGGCTGTAGTCGATCCGGAACAGCAGCCTATCCAGCCAGCTGGTAATATAAGGAGAAAAATAACTTGCCAGGACAATCGCCAGGGCCAGAACCAACACCAGCCCAATCTTGCGGGGCAGCCAGGTCAGCGCGCGCGCGCCCGGGACGCGCCTGCGGCGTTTGTCCGCTCTCTCCCGTGCCGCATTGTTTCTCATCGTGTCACATCCATTCTTCCGCTAAAACCAAAAGATAAATCAGTCCGCGAATCAGCTGATAAACGATCGTGCAATAACCGACGGCCATCACAAAATAATGCCAGATGCGCCTGGGCCTCCACCTGCGCCTGCGCTTGCGGATTGGAGGACGGTCTTCAGGGGGACGATGCATGTTCCCTGCCTCCTTTCTTCTCGATAAGCCATTATACAACATTTTCTTCATCATTTCTACATCTTTTTGAAATATTTATATTCACGTAATAAAAAGATGGAAAAATCGCCGGAATGATGCTATAATGATAACAAGAAAAAGAAGGAGTCGATCTTTATGTGGTACAATCCGCCGGACGGACAGCGCCGGGACAGCTTTCATATGGGTCATTGCGTGGACGCCTACAACTTTTTGGGCGCGCATCCCGTGGAAGAAAACGGCGAACTGAAATGGCACTTTTCCGTTTGGGCCCCCAACGCCCAGCAGGTATCCCTGGTGGGCGAATTCTGCGACTGGAACCGGGAAGCCTACCCCATGGTGAAGCAGTATGACGGCATTTGGGAACTGCGCTTGCCCGACGCCCTGTTCCGCCCCGAGCGTGACCCGGAAAAGTATAGCTTCCCCGAAGCGGCGGAACGCCTGCGCACCTACAAGTACGCCATCCTCTGCGCCGACGGGGAATGGCACATGCGGGCCGACCCCTACGGCTTTGAAATGGAACTGCGGCCCAACAGCGGCAGCAAGCTGCGGAACTTAGCGGGCTACGCTTGGAGCGACAGCCAGTGGATGGAAGCGCGGAAGGACAAGAAAGCCTACCACGAGGCCATGAACATCTACGAAATGCACCTGGGCGCGTGGAAGCGGGGCGAGGACGGGCGCGTGCTGAACTACGCCGAGATCGCCGACCTGCTGGTGCCTTACGTGCGGGACATGGGCTACACCCACGTGGAATTCATGCCGGTGATGGAGCATCCCTTTGACGGCACCACCTGCTATGAACACGCCGATCCCCGCCGGGCGGAAATGCCCCAATGGGGTACGCTGCTGTTTGACTACGCAAGGGGCGAAGTGAGCAGCTTCCTCTTGTCCAACGCCATCTTCTGGCTGAAAGAATACCACGCCGACGGCCTGCGCTGCGACGCGGTGAGCTGTATGCTGTACCTGGACTTCGGCAAGGAGCCGGGCCAGTGGCTGCCCAACCAGTACGGCGGCAGGGAGAACTTAGACGCCGAGCGTTTCCTCCGCGCATTCAACGAAGCGGTGTATCGGGAATGCCCCGGCGCCATTACCGTGGCGGAGGAATCCACCGCCTTCCCCGCCGTCACCCATCCGGTGTACGACGGCGGCCTGGGCTTCGGGTTCAAGTGGAACATGGGCTGGATGAACGACATTCTTTCCTATGTGGCGCTTGACCCCATTTACCGCCAGTACCACCACAATAAGATCACCTTCTCCATGATGTACGCGTTCAGCGAAAACTACGTGCTGCCCTTCTCCCATGACGAAGTGGTGCACGGCAAGCATTCCATGCTGGACAAGCAGCCCGGCGACCTGTGGCAGAAGTTCGCGGGCCTGCGGGCGCTGTATGGCTACTACATGGCCCACCCCGGCAAGAAGCTGCTGTTCATGGGCGGAGAGTTCGGCCAGTTCGTGGAATGGCGCGACGCGCAGCAGCTGGACTGGTTCCTGCTGAATTACGAGCGGCACCCCGAGCTGCAAAAGTTCGTGAAAGCGCTGAACCATCTGTACCGGGACGAAGACGCCCTGCACAAGATCGATGACAGCTGGGACGGCTTCAAGTGGCTGAACGTGAACGACAGCCAGCGCAGCGTGGTGGCGCTGATGCGCTCCGACGGCCAGGGCAATCACATCGTCTGCGTCACCAACTTTACTCCCCAGCCCTACATGAATTACCGCGTGGGCCTGCCCTTCGACTGCGAGCTGACCGAGATCCTCAACTCCGATAAAGCGGAATTCGGCGGCAGCAACCTCTACAACGGCCTGCCCCTCCGGGCCGAAGCCGTGCCCCAGGAGGAGCATCCTTTCTCCTGCGAGATCGTGCTTCCGCCGCTGGCAACGGTATACTTTAAAGCAAGGCAGGTTAAATAACTTTTGAGAGTACAGAGTGCAGAGTACAGATTGATGAAGATATTCATTGCAATCCTTAAAGCGGAAACTATCTCATTTGAACTCTGTACTCTCTTCGCAGATGTAAAAATTGGTCATCATTTATCCATTGAACGAATTTCATATATCATATAAAATAGGAGAGAGAAATAGTATCTGTACAGGGACAAAAAATGTACAGAAGGAAAATAATAACATAAGGAGGACTCGTTTCGTATGCTTCGGAAAAAACGCTGTGTGGCCATGCTGCTGGCCGGAGGCCAAGGCAGCCGGCTGGGGATCCTGACGAAACACGTGGCCAAGCCAGCCGTACCCTTTGGCGGCAAGTATCGGATCATCGACTTTCCCCTGTCCAACTGCTCCAACTCCGGCGTGGACGTGGTCGGCGTGCTGACCCAGTACCGCCCCCTGGAGCTGAACGCCTACATCGCCAGCGGCGCGCCGTGGGATCTGGACCTGGTCAACGGCGGCGTGTTCGTCCTTCCCCCTTACCAGACCGGCAAGACCGGCGAATGGTACAAGGGCACCGCCAACGCGATCTACCAGAACATTTCCTTCATCGATCAGTATGATCCCGACTACGTGCTCATCCTCTCCGGCGACCACATCTACAAGATGGACTACGCCGCCATGGTGGCCCACCATGAAAGCCACCACGCCGACGCCACCATCGCCGTGCGCCAGGTGCCCTGGGAAGAGACCCACCGCTTCGGCATCATGAACACCGATGAGAACGACAACATCATCGAGTTCGAGGAAAAGCCCGCCCACGCCAAGTCCAACAACGCCTCCATGGGCGTGTACGTGTTCACCTGGGAAAAGCTGCGCAAGTACCTGACCGAGGACGAACAGAACCCCAACTCCCAGAACGACTTCGGCAAGAACATCATCCCCGCCATGCTGGCCGAGGGCCAGAAGCTGGTGGCCTATTCCTTCAACGACTACTGGAAGGACGTTGGCACCATCGAAAGCCTCTGGGAAGCCAACATGGACCTGCTGGAGGACCATCCCGAAATCGACCTGCACGACAAGAAATTCCGCATCTACGCCCGGAACCTGGGCATGATCCCCCAGTACGTGGCGGACACCGCGAAGGTGGAAAACTGCCTGATCACCGAGGGCTGCGACGTGTGCGGCACCGCGATTCATTCCATCCTCTCCTCCGGCGTGGTGGTTGAGGAAGGCGCGCAGGTGATCGACAGCGTGATCATGCCCGGCGCGACGATCAAGAAGGGCGCCATCGTGCGCCGCGCCATCGTGGCCGAGGACGCCGTGGTGTCCGAAAACGCCATCGTGGGCGAAGGCGCGGGGCTCATCGCCGTGGTCGGCAATAACGCCGTGGTTCCCGCTGACGGCAGGATCGCCGCCGGCGAACAATTCGGTGAGTGATTCAGGAGGATACGACCGTGAAAAATATCATGGGAATTATTTATACAGCTGACCGCGACAACCAGCTGAAGGAGCTGACAGGTGAACGCGCCGTGGCCGCCGTGCCCCTTTGCGGCCGGTACCGCCTGATCGACTTCCCCCTGTCCGCCATGGTGGACAGCGGCATCCGCAACGTGGGCGTCATCACCCAGAAGAACTACAACAGCCTGATGGACCACCTGGGCTCCGGCCGTGAATGGGATTTGCACGGCAAGCGCGCGGGCCTGGTGTTCCTGCCTCCCTTCACCAACAACAGCGTGGGCGTGTACGCCGGCTTCCTGGACGCTATCCATGCCAACCTGCATTATCTGCGCCGCAGCAAGGAGCGGTATGTGGTTTCCACCGATACGCATATGCTCTTTACCGCTCGGTTTGACGACATGGTGGCGGCGCATGAAGCTTCCGGAGCCGACATTCCCCTGATGTATTCCAAGGATCCCGGTACCCGCCGCAACGGCGCGGGCCGCTACATCCAGGTGGAAGAAG
>CADBCX010000091.1 GCA_902793245.1 uncultured Eubacteriales bacterium
CCCACTCAAGGCCGACGACAGCCGCTACCTGCACCGGGGCGACATGGATTGGAAGAAAGCCGAGCTGCGCCACGACAAAAAGACGGTGGAGGGCAGGCTCTTCGCCGCCATCCAGGAACTGGAAACCCTGCGGGCCGACCACCTGGTTTTCGACGACGCGGCGGACACCTGGCTGCTGAACACCGGCAACGACCACATCCTGGGCATCGGCCGCTACAACAAGGGCGAAAAGCTGCTGGCTCTGTTCAATTTCTCCGACGAAGAGCAAATCGCCTGGGTCAACGATCCCGACGAATATACCAACCTGATTACCGGTGAAAAAACAGACGCAAAATCCGTCACGCTGCCCGCCGGCGGGTTCATCTGGCTTTTCCGGGAGTAAAGGCAAAAAGGCTTATCCGAACCGTGGACGGAGCGATCCGGTTCCACGGTTTTTTCATTTCCGGCGCAGGATCATCCCGGGCTTTGCATTTCCTTCCAATAAAGAGTATAATAAAGCGGTATTCCGGGAATGCAGCCGATGATGAACAATCGGAGAAAGGAACGAACATGATTTTACAGCATGGCTCCCCCGCGGATATGGCGGGGCGGAGCGACAGAGAAATCAGAACCTATCATTTTCTGGACAGCCTGGGCGTTTCCTTTGACCGGACGGATCACCCGGACCGGCCCGCCACGACCATGGAGGTGTGCGCCGACGTGGACGCGGTGCTGCAGGTGCATATCTGCAAGAATCTGTTTCTGTGCAACCGGCAGAAGACGGATTTTTATCTTCTTGTGATGCCCGGCGACAAGCCCTTCAAAACGAAGGAACTGTCAAAACAGCTGGGCATCAGCCGGCTTTCCTTCGCCGAAGAGGAATATATGGAACGGTTTCTGGATCTCCACCCAGGCAGCGTTTCCGTCCTGGGCCTGATGAATGACAAGGAACGCCGGGTGCAGCTTGTGATCGATGAGGATGTGCTGAAAGAAGAACTGTTTGGCTGCCATCCCTGCGAAAACACAAGCTCCATCCGTTTTTCCACGAAGGCTCTGACCGCGGTCATCCTTCCTGCGCTGGGCAGGGAACCGAAGATCGTGCGGCTGGTGGGCACAGATTGACGCGATATCCGTTCCGCCCGGCACAGCTTCCTTCCGTTCAGCGTTCTACTTTCCAATCGCCGCGCATACCTTGGGTGCAGAAGCGATAGGAGGGACGAACATGGAATTTGAATGGATCCGTGAAAATATGGAAACCGAGCAGATCATCGCCGCGAAGCCTACTCAGGTGTCGGTGGAAACGGAGGCGGCGCTGCCCGGAGGATTGCGGGAGGAAGCGCGGGTATATTACGCAGACGCCACAGCGGTGGTGAATGGCGGAGAAATGACCGGCAGCCGGGCCACCGCGGACGGGCGGGTGACGTTTCACGTGCTCTACGCACAGGGAGATTTGTCCAACGTCCGGGCGCTGGAAGCGTCGGCGGACTTTTCCCAGGCCATGCCGCTGAAAGAGGATTATGGGCAATTGGCCGCAGTACGCCTGCAGCCCCGGGCCACGGTGCAGCATGTGTCCGCCAAGGCGTTCAACGGACGGCTGCTGCTGCAGGCCATCCTGAACCTGACCGCGGAAGCCAGCCTGCCCCGTACGGTATCCTTTATTCGGGACGCGGCCGAAGCGCCGGAAATTCAAAAGTCCAGCCAGGTGGTTGCCGTGCAGCGTACGGTGGGGGAGGGAGAGGCGCAAAACCTGTTCCGGGAGGAGTTTGAGCTGTCCGATGTGCTGAAAATCACCGACACGCTGTTTGCTTCCGCCGAGGCGCAGGTGGAGGACATCCTGGGCGGGGCGGACGGCAAGGCGGTGGTCACAGGCTCCGTGACCATCGACGCTTACCATACCGCGGACTTGCCGGGACGCCCGCTGGTATACACCCGCCATACGTTCCCCTATGAGCAGCAGGTTGCGTTATCCGGCACGCTGGGAACGGCGCTGGCCGCCCAAACCACGGTCAGGGACGTGGCGGTGCTGAGCCAGGAAACCGAGGACGGCGGGCGGCTGATGCGGGCGGAAATACAGCTTGCGACTGCCATCCGCGCGGTAGAGGATCAGGAGATCAGCACCCTGCGGGACGCCTTCACAACGGAGGGAGACGCGCTGGAATTGCAGGCGCGGCAGGTGGTCTTCCGCAGCGGAACGGTCAATGAAACCGCCGCGGAAAGCGGGCGCGCCGTGATGGTGCTGCCGGAGGATTCGCCGCGGATGAAAACGCCGCTGCTGGCTTTTATACGGCCCGTATTGGTCAGCGCCGAAAGGCAGAAGGACAAATTGGCTGTAGACGGCGTGCTGGATATGACGCTGATTTATCAGGCGGAAGACGGCGGCGCGCCCGTATCCGTGCGGCAGGAAGAGGCGTTTCATACCGTCTTTTCCACCCAGGCGCTGCCGGACGACAGCCTGAGCCTGACCGTGGCGCAGGTGGAGCCCAGCGCTGTCACCAGTGACCGGGCGGAACTGAAATATATCCTGCGCCTCCATGCCGACGGCGTGCGGAAGGGCGAAACTGCCCTGGTGGTCGACGCCGCCGCCGCGCCTGCGCAGGAAGTCGGGAAGGGCATCGTCCTGTATTTTTTGCAGCCCGGCGAAACCACATGGGATTTGGCAAAACGTTACCGCGTCCCGCTGGGCGAGATTGCCCGACTCAATCCCAACCTGCCTGATTCTCCCGCCGCCGGAACGCCTGTGATCGCATACAAACGCTGAACGGCCGCGGAGGTTCCTTTGCTGCCCGGGCAGCCACGAGCTTTCCGGAGCGACTGAATCGGTGCAAAAATATTTCATGTGACGATGGTAAATTTGCAGAAGATGTGCTAAAATGAGCATCGTGGGAAAGTCGGGTCGGGCCGGGAGCGGTGACGGACGGATCATTTTGCGTTGGGTCGGGCTCCCGGATTGACGCCGCCGCGGTTTTTCATGCCGCGTCCAAACGGAGTAATTCACCTTACGGTGATTTGGGAGGAACCATGTCGGGTTTCACAAAAGCGATCCTGTACGCCGGTCTGGAAAAAGAAGAAATACGGGAACTCATGCCGGAGGCCCAGCGTGAGAACGGGCGTTTTGTCCGCATTTACGCGATGATGACCGCGGTGGTGTTTGTCGTCTGCCTGCTGGCCAGCTTCATCGCGGGCGGGCAGCTGGAAGTGAATAAACCCATCTACTTAATCATGATTGCCATCAGCGTGCTCATTTACGTGAACACAAATGTTATCATGAAAGACAGGCCCGAATTGTCCACGCTGCTGGCGGTGATCTATATCCTTTCCATGTATGGCTATTCTTTCGCGGTTTCGTTGGTTCACAGCGAAATGCAGGGAACCGCTGCCGTCGCCATTCTGGTGGTTATGCCGTGCATCTTCATCTATCGCCCGATTTACATGATCGCCCTGACGATTGCGATGGGCACTTTGTACTGCCTGCTTTCCTTGCAGGTGAAGGCGCATTCCTTCGCTATGCTGGATGTTTGGAACAGCTTGTTTTTCGGCGTGATCGCTGTCCTGCTGAGCGTGTACCAGATGCGGGTCAGGTTCCAGGAAATGCTGCAGAAGCGGCGGAACCGGGAACTGAGCGAAACCGACCTGCTGACCGGCGTGAAGAACAGGAATTGCTTTGAAAGGAGACGGAGCTTTTACTCCCGCCAGTGCAGGGAAAACGTGCATTGCGTCTATGTGGACGTGAACGGCCTGCATGAGCTGAACGATGGACAGGGCCATGAAATGGGCGATATCATGCTTCAGACGGTAGCCGGTATCCTGTCGCAGCATTTTGGAAGCGAAAACGTCTTCCGTATCGGCGGAGACGAGTTTGTGGTTTTGTACATCGATATAAGCCGGGACGAAGTCAGGGGCAAGATCGCCGCCGCCATCCGGGAAATCAACGGGAAAGGCTACAGCGTATCCGTCGGCGGCGCGATGCAGAACAAGGATGAAGTGAATATGCAGGCGCTGATCAAGGAAGCCGAAGTGTATATGTACAAGCAAAAGCGCAAGTATTACGAGCAGTCCGGGCATGACCGCAGGCGGCGTATCACAGACGCCGTGGCCGCGATTGAAACAGATCAGGACGACGGCGATACATAAGCCCGATTTGACAGGAAGGGCAACGAAGCAGGAGCCTGTGCGGCCCCTGCTTCGTTGCCCTTTATCAATAGAATCATTGATCGTTTAGCAGGATAAAATACAGTGAGGACATTTCATTTTCTCTTTCGGAGATTGAGCTGAAACAAACCGTGGCGGTTGCAGTACGCGTACAGATACCTGACGCGGCTGATTTTGAACCGGGCTTCGGCGTTTCCTTCCGGATAGAGCTTCACGAATTGGATGCCCTGGTCGGACACCGCGGCCAGGAAGGAAATAAAGTGCTCCTTGGTCATGGGGTGGCGCATGGAAATAAAGTATTCGTCTTCCACAACGTCGGCTTGAATGCTGTGCTCTTCATCCGTTTCTTCCGCTTCCTGAGGCGGCAGCGTGATGCCGCAGCAGCTGACCACCGCTTCGCCGGTTGACAGCATCACATTGCCGCAGACCGGGCAAACGTAGATTTTGCTTTTCATCATGTTGGCTGCCCGGTTTCTGTTTTGAACCGTAGCGCCTTTCAGCAGCTCAATCACGGACATGCCCAGCGCTTTTGCCAGCGGCTCCAGCAGGCTCACGTCCGGGAAGCCCTTGCCCGTCTCCCATTTGCTGACCGCTTTGCCGCTGACGAAAAGCCTTTCCGCCAGTTCCTCCTGGGTCAGGCCTTTGCTTTCGCGCAGGCTGCGAATCACCGCGCCGGTCACATACTTGTCCATGGCTGTCATCTCCTTTGCGCCGTAAGTGTATCACATGGGCGGGGGGAAAACAACCTACGCAGCGTAGAGGCTGGTTTCGGGAGCGCTGTATCCTGATCTCAATTCCCTCCCTGCCGGCGATAAATTTTTACGATGCAAAAGAAAAAAAGACGCGAAAAAAATACAATTTCGTAAAATCCTTGTCACATATAGGTTTGCGGCATCCATGGATTTTTCCGTCCCGTTTTCTCCATTGCGCTCTTTTTTCAGGCATGTTAAAATCACGTCGGTTAAGAAAAAGACCCACGGATTGCGGTCTTGAAAAGAGAGGGAAACAAGATGTTGAGTATTGTTCGCGGCGCAAAGGTTTCTACGCCTTTCGGGGAAGGCATTGTCGTCAATCTGCCCATTTACGGAAGAATCAGCGTGCGCTACCAGGACGGCACGGTTCGCTTCTTTTTCCAGCGCGACGTGGACAACGGCACCATCAAGCCCATCGCCGCGTAAGCCAATCCGGAGAATCTTCCCATCCGATACAAAAAGCCCCGCCTTGCTTCACAGCAAAGCGGGGATTCTTTTGCCTTGATGGGCTGATATTACTTGGTCACCAGCTCCAGGGTATCCCGGGCGATGGCGATTTCTTCGTTGGTGGGGATGACCAGGATCTTCACGCGGCTGCCTTCGGCGGTCAGGTCTGTGTCCTCGGCGTGGCCGGGCTTCATGGCGTCGTTCTTGGCATGGTCGATGGCGATGCCCATCCAGCTCAGGCCGTCGATCACCTGCTGGCGCAGGCGGTTGGTGTTTTCGCCGATGCCGCCGGTGAACACGATGGCGTCCACGCCGTTCATGCCGGCGATGTAGGAGCCGATGTATTTGGTGATTTCATAGATCAGCATGTCCCAGGCCAACTTGGCGCGCTCGTTGTGATCCACGAAGGTGGCCTTTTCGATGTCGCGCATATCGTTGGACAGGCCGGAGATACCGAGCAATCCGCTCTTCTTGTTGCAGATGTTCAGCATTTCGTCCACGGAGATGTGGTCGTTATTGCAGATGTACTGCACTACGGCGGGGTCCATCACGCCGGAGCGGGTGCCCATGATCATGCCTTCCAAAGGCGTGATGCCCATGGAGGTATCCACGCACTTGCCGTAAGCCACGGCGGCCAGGGAGGAGCCGTTGCCCAGGTGGCAGGTGATCATCTTCACTTCTTCGGGCTTCTTGCCCATGAACTCGGCGGCGTGCTTGCTCACGAACCGGTGGCTGGTGCCATGGAAGCCGTAGCGGCGCACATGGAGGCGTTCATAGTAGTCATAGGGCACGCCGTACATGTAGGCCTTGGGCGGCATGGTCTGGTGGAAGGCGGTGTCGAACACGGCCACCATGGGCGTGCCGGGCATGACTTCCTGGCAGGCGCGGATGCCCATCAGGTTGGCGGGATTGTGCAGCGGGCCCAGGGGAATGAATTCCTCGATGGCGGCCAGCACGTCGTCGTTGATAATAACGGATTCGGAGAACTTGTTGCCGCCGTGCAGCACGCGGTGGCCCACAGCGCCGATTTCGCTCATGTCCTTGACCACGCCCTTTTCGGGATCGGTCAGGAAGCCCAGCATCAGGTGGCAGGCCTTCACGTGGTCGGGAATGGGCTCCACCACGTCGCACACCGTCTTGTCGTCCACCTTCATGTTGGCGTGGCCGTCCACGCCCATGCCGATGCGCTCCACCAGGCCCTTGGCCAGGGTGGATTCATCGTCCATGTCGATGAGCTGGTATTTCAGAGAGGAAGAACCGGCGTTGACAATTAAAATCTTCATTGGAATCGACTCCCCTTTTTTGATAGGATTTTCACCCTTATTATACAGGAAACAGGCAGGATTTGCAAGGGAAAACGACAGGGATTTCCGATTCTTTTCCCCCCCTTGGGCAAAGAAGGCCTTCGCCGCGGCAGAATGTCCGGAGCTCGTTTCAGGACGCGGCGTGCCGCGCATACTCTTCGTCCAGATCCATGCAAGTCACAAAATGAAGATCGCCGAAGGTGTCATGATGGCGCAGCCTCGCTTGCGCGATCACCTCTTTTACACTGCCACGCTTTGTGACGATCCGAAAATGCAGGCGGATCTGGTCGCCGTCTTTTTTCCCGGCAAAGCCCTCCCGGCGCTCCTTCATGACGCGCTCATAATCCTCCGGATGGATCAGGTTCCGGAACAGCCCGAGAGAGAAGCGATTGAAGTCTTCAAGGTTTTCACAATCAAACAGCCGGACAAAATCGTCATTCGCATACAGGATCCTGTGATCATCCGCGTGGCAGATAATGCCGGACCCGGGCAGGCTCTTGAGCAGCTCGTTTTGCGAAAATCCCAATTGTTCCCTGGACTTCTTGACCATCCCCGGCACAAAACGCTGACAGCCGTGCTTGCCGCCCAGTTTCACGTTGTACAGGGCGCAGTCCACGTTTCTGGCCAGTTCTTCTCTTGTTTTCGCCTGGGCCGGATAGTCGGAATATCCCATGGAGATGGTGTAGGTATAGGTTTTGCCCTGCTCGGTGGTAAAGGTCTGATCCATTTCGGAAGCGGCGCGAATCAGCGGTTCGGCCTGGTCCGCCGTTTTTCCGGGAATAAACACGCCCGCGGTAGCCAAAGCAATCCTGCGTTTATTCAGGCACATTCCCCACCGTCCTTCTTCCTCCATGCTGTTGTTCAACCATGGTATACCGCCCGCTCACTCCAGCCAGCGCTTTGTAAAGGAATCCCGCTCTTCCTTCGTCTCACACGGCTTGACCTTCATTCCGCCCCTGACCCGGAACAGGATCTCGTCCAGCGGTTCCGGCCTGTAATAGTAAAAGCCCTGCACAAGCTCACAGCCGATCGAACGAATGAACTGCAGCTGTTCCTCGGTTTCCAGTCCCTCCGTCAGCGTATGGATGCCGAGCTTTTTGGCGACGTAGACAAGCTCTTTCAATATCAGCCGGTTGGCCCCGCCGTTATCGTCCAGATGCCGCAGCAAATCCATGTCGTATTTGATCAGGTCAAATTCAAACTGGCTGAACATATTGATCGTGGAATAACCGCTTCCGAAATCGTCCAGCCAGAGACGGTAACCATTCGCGCGTATTTTCCTCAATTGATCGCGAAAGCCCGCCGCCCCGGCCGCAACATCCTGTTCCGTTATTTCTACGATGAAGTATCCTTTGTCGACATATCGGCTCAAATGATATTTGTCATACAGCCGGTTCATCTCTCCGACGACATCCACATAATCAAAATCCTGCCGGGAGAAGTTGACGGACACCGGCACAAGCGGAAGCCCGTTTTCGTAACGGATGGGTATTTCCCGGCAAACCTGCTCCAGCATGAACAGATCCAGCTTGTACAGCTGATGGTACTGCTGCAGCGCCGGAATGACTTCCGCCGGAGAGATCGTTCCTCTTACCGGATCCACCCAGCGGGCAAGCGCTTCAAAGACGGCGATTTTTTCATTCTCCACACGGTAGATTGCCTGATAAAAAACCTTGATCCAGCCATTTTTGATTGCCTGGTCAAAGTTCTCGATAATGTAGCGGCTTTTCCAGTAGGCATCGTCTGCTGCCTGGGAGAAGAACGCCACCACCCGGTTCATGTCGTTATCGATGCGTTTCAGGGCATGCTTGGCATGATCCAGCGCTTCTTCCATGCTGTTTATAACCGGACAGATGCCGGAGCGAATGCCCGTCGTGTTCCCTCGCGCGTTTTTTCTGATTTCGTCGTTGACCGCTTCCAGCTTCCGGCTCAGCTCGTCCCGGTCATCCACGCCTGTCAGCATGATAAAGTGATCGTCCGCGCCGCGTATCAGGAGCGCTCTGGGAAACTGGCTCTTCAAGGCCGCGGCAATGATACGGAGCAATTCGTCCCCTTCTTTAATCCCGTACTGGTTGTTATAGGACTGCATGGAACAAACGTCCACATATACCAGATGCGGGATCCTGTCATTTGATTTGATGACATTGATTTTTTCGCCGCCGAATTTGTGCAGGTAATTGATGTTTGGCAGGCCGGTCAAAGGGTCTGTATAGAAATGATCTTCCCTGAACAGCTCATAGGATTCGGCGACAGTGATCATCTGTTCTTTTGTTTCCGTCACATTGACGTAAACGATCACCGCCAGTTCCGTCCCGTCCGGCATGGTCTGCCATTGGCCGAAGCCATGGTAGAATTCATATTTATTTCCGATGCGGCACCGGAAAACAACGTCGTAAGGGCCTGCTTTTTTCAGAAATTCCTCGCTGACCTTAGAAACCACCCCGACGTCATCGGGATGCATCCGTTCAAACATGCCGGTGGAAAGCCAGTCAAGCACCTGATCCCGCGACATGCCCGTTTTTTTGCAAAATCCGTCCGACGCCAGCACGGGTATGGGTTTTCCTTCCACATCCTGATAATAAACAAAGGACAAAGGGCTGCTCTCATAGGCAGCTTTCATATCGCTGGGGAACTTGTACACGATCCTTCCTCCTTTCTCTGTTTCCTGTGGCCGAAAGCGGACAGAAAGGCTTCCCGCCCTCAGCCCGGAAAGCGCATTTCCTGTTTCATCCTTTTCTTATCGGCGTACATTGCCTGGTCAGCGCGGACAAACACATCATCCACCACTTTGTCCCCCGGTTCGCAGAACGCGATTCCCTTTGCGACGGACAGCTGCTTCCAGATTTCTTCCGCCTGACAGCTGCTTTCCATCCTGCGGTTCAGCTCATCCATCAGCGCCTTCCATTCCTCAAGGCTTTCCTCGACAAGGATCACGATGAATTCGTCCCCGCCGACCCGGAACACCGGGCTGCGCTTGAACACGTTGCAGATGAGCTTGGCGCAGGCTACGATATATTCATCCCCGCGGTCATGGCCGAACCGGTCGTTGATGTATTTGAGGCGGTTCAGATCCAGCATGATCAGGCCGTACTTCGCTTTCCCGGCGTCCATATCGGCTTGAAGGCCCAGGATTGCCCGGTCGTAGGCGGTTTTGTTCTTCACCTGCGTGAGGGGATCGGTAAACGCCATATTGTTCATGCTGGCGATATACTTTTTCAGGTTGGATACCGTCACCTCAAAGGAACGGGTCAGCACGCCCACCTCGTCTTCGCTTGGACGGGGAAGCTCCACGTCAAGATTGCCCGAAGCGATTTTTTTCGCCGCCTGGGTCAGCGTTTTCAGCGGCTGCGAAATATGGTTCGATATCATCATGACGGCCAGCACGGCGGCGGCGCACAGGATAGCGGCGATGCAAGCCATACGGCTGAAAAGATCGGTCAGCGGCGCTTTGATTTCGCTGTTCTCTACCGTGAGAATCAGCTTCATCCCATTGTCCAGTTCATGAAAGGCCATCGTTTTGCCGGTGCCGATAAAGTGATACTGAAAAACGGGATATACGTCGGACTTCGATTCCCTGGGAAAAAGCTCCAGCACAGGCTGAAGATCCGGACAATACGCCGTCATCGAAGCGCCGATTTCAAGGCTGGGGTGGTAGTATATTTTTCCCTGGTCGCTGCACAGGTAAGCGTACCCGGTTTTATACGGGCTGATCGACTGAACGTTTTCGATCACGACGTCAAAGTCAATATCCATGCCGGCAATCGCCCAGAATACGCCGTCGCGGAAAAACGGCACGACATACGAAACTATATAGATATCCAGGTTCTGGTTGTAATACGGCTCCATCCAGATAGCCCTTCCCGCCGCCTGGGGCTGGTAATACCAGCCCACGTGCTCC
>CADBCX010000092.1 GCA_902793245.1 uncultured Eubacteriales bacterium
AAGCTCACCATCAACGCCCAGTACCAGGCCGCGGCGGAGCGCTATATCCGCGACAACGTGAATTCCTCCCGGGACCGGCAGGAGGAGCGCATGCGCGAATCCAGCTGGCTGGAAACCTACAAGGACAAGATCGCCGTGCGCGATTGGGAGGAGTTTCCCATCCGCCTGGCCACCACCGGCGTGCTGATCGTGATGGACGTGCACACCGGCAACATCCTGGCCCTGGCCCAGTATCCCAACTATGACCTGAACGCCATGGCCCGCGGCGGCGAGGCTGCCATGGAAATCGTGCAGGACGAACGCGGCCTGTTGATGAACTACGCCATCCAGACCCGCGCCGAGCCGGGCTCCATTTTCAAAATGTGCACCGGCCTGGCGGGGCTGGTCAACGGCGCCATCACACCGGAAACCACAATCAGCGACGGCGGCGGCTTTGACCGCTATACCAAGGTAAAGGCCGACATGCCCCGATGCTGGACCAATCACCCCGAAGACCACCACGACCTGAACATAGCGGGCGGCCTTACGAAGTCCTGCAACTTCTTCTTTTACACCGTGGCTTCCCGGCTGTTTGACCAGTATCCGGGCCAGGAGCTGCTGTACAAATACGCGGCGCAGATGGGCCTGACCAGCAAAACGGGCATCGACCTGCCCGGCGAGCTGCGGCCCATCGTGGGCAACCAGGTGAACCTGTACGACCCCAGCGTGAGCCTGGAGGAGCAGATGACCTCCACGCCCATCCTGGTGGCCGCGTCCCTGAAAAAGCACATCAATAACTACGCGGCCAGTTACGGCATCAGCTATGACGAAGCACGCCTGAACAAGTGCATCAAGAAGCTGATGGACATGGCCATCAACACGCCCCAGGACAAGTGGGTGTCCTCCGCCCGCCCCATCTTCATGACCGAGCTGGGCATGACCCGAACCATGGTCATGCAGCAGGCCCTGATGGGCGATATGTGGAATTACCTGAACACCATTAAATGGGGCGGCGGCCAGGAGATTCAGATGGGCGTGGGCCAGTCCATCACCCTGCTGACCCCCATCTCCGTGGTGCGCTACGCCGGCGCGCTGAGCAACTCGCTCACCGTGTGGAACCCCAATATCGTGGATTCCATCATTTCTCCCGAGGGCGAGATCCTGTCCCAGCGCCACGCCACCGTGTTCAACAAGCTGGAAAGCGCCCGGGAATACCTGCCTTACATCCTGGACGGACTAAAAGGCGTGGTGGACGAAGCCGGTACCGCCGTGCGCCGTTTCCGGAACTGGAAATACAAGGCTGAGGATGTGATGGTCGGAAAGACCGGAACCTCCCAGATGACTATCGGCAAGGTGCGTATCGACCTGGAAAACAACGGCTGGTTCATTTCCCTGGCGCCCAAGGACGACCCGGAAATCGCCGTCGTTTCCTTCATTCCCAACGGCTTCTCCGGCAGCTACACCGTCGCCGCGAACCGGGACTTCATCGGCTATTACCTGGATGAAAAAGCCAAGAAGGACATCACCATCGCCCTGCCCGGCGGGAACCAGCTGGCACCATAATTCAGAGAACAGAGTACAGAGTACAGAGTTCAGATGGATCTTGTTAATTCAAGTTGGATTTCTGAGCATATACTAAAAAACTGCACTCTGTACTCTGTACTCTGTACTCTCTTTTCTCGGTTTACCTCTTTTTTACAAATGCTTTCAGACAACGAGGTGAAACAACTTGGGCCGTATCTTTTCGATCATGTCCGGCAAGGGCGGCGTGGGGAAGAGCACGCTCTCCGCGTCGCTGGCGGTATACTATGCCCGGATGGGAAAACGGGTGGTACTGCTGGACGGCGACATCGGGCAGCGCTGCGCTGACCTGATGTTGAACGTGCAGGATCGGGTGGTGTACGACCTGGGGGACGTGGCGGACAAGACCTGCAAGCTGGAGGAAGCGCTTCTGCCGCATCCGGCGCTGCCGAACCTGTCGCTGCTGGCGGCCCCGCAAATCCTCACCGTGTCCGACGTGAAGCGCAAGGCCATGGACAAGATCATCACCCGGCTGTCGGAACAGGCGGACATCCTGCTGCTGGACGCGCCTGCGGGCATCGGCAAGGGGCTGAAAAACCTGCTGGGCGTCACGGCCGAGCCCGTGATCGTGGCCACGCCGGACGACATATCCATCCGCGACGCAGAGCGCCTGTCTGCCCTGCTGGCCCAGATGGAGGAGCCGCATCCTTCTCTGGTGCTCAACCGCGTGCGGCCCATGTGGGTGCGCCGGGGCCTCATCGCTCCGCCCGACCAGCTGGCGCTGGCGCTGGACATGCCGCTGATGGGGGTCATTCCCGAAAGCACGAAGATTTATAAGGCGCTGCTGCGCCATGAAACAGCGCTGGACTGCGGCGACGGCAAGGTGGAAAAAGCCATCGAGGTCATTGCCGCCCGGCTGCTGGGCGCGGACGCGCCTTTGCCGGAATACGCGCCCAGCGCCATGCTGCGTTTTTTCAACCGTGGAGGTGAAGCCTGATATGATGACGGAAACCCGGGACACCCGGGAAGGCCGGTTCGACTGGCCCCTGGTGATCGCCGTGTACGCCCTGAGTTTTTTCGGCCTGCTGTGCATCGCCATGGCGCGTTATGTGCCTTCCCAGAGCGAAGGTCTGCCGCTGCTGAACAAAATTCTGAACAACCGTTCCAGTATGTGGCAGTCCATTTTTATCCTGGTGTCGCCCATCGTCATCGGCGTGGTGGTGGCCATTCCGACGGAAATCATCAAAGCCCGTGTCCAGCTGGTTTATTACGGCATTCTGGCCCTGCTGATGGTCACGCTGGTGCTGGGCCAGGTGAGCAACGGCCTGAGGGGATGGCTGCGTTCCGATATTCTGGGCCGTTCCATTCAGGTGAGCGAGTTTTCCAAAATTTCCATCCTGCTGATGCTGGCGCGGCAGCTGGCCCGTTCCGAAAAGCCCATGAGCAAGTTCAAGGATTTTATGAGCATCATGATCATCGTGGGCCTGCCGGTGCTGGCCGTGCTGGCGCAAGGCGAAACGGGCACGGTCATCGTGATCGCGTTCATGTTCATGATCATGATTTATTTCGCCGGCGTGGATATCCGCATCATTATTACCTTCGGCTTGCTGGCGGTCATCGGAGTGGGCGCGCTGGTGGCCTACGGCATGCTGTCCGATACCACCGACTACCGCATCCTGCGCCTGCTGGCCTTCCTGGATCCGCAGAAATATGAGCAGAGCGGCGGTTATCAGATTCTGATGTCCCAGAAAGCCATCGGCGCGGGGCAGCTGACCGGCCAGGGCACCTTCCTGCCCGGCTCCTGGACCACCCTGGGCTATGTGCCGGAAAGCTCCACCGACGCCGTGTTTACCGTGGTGGGGGAGAGCTTCGGCTTCGTGGGCTGCGCCGCGGTGCTGCTCACGTATCTCTTTATCGTCCTGCGCATGACCTGGATTGCCCGGTTCACCCGGGATAAGTTCTGTCAGCTGGTCATCATCGGCGTGGTCTCCATGCTGCTGTTCCACGTGTTCCAGAACGTGGCCATGTGTATGGGCATCATGCCCATCACCGGCATTCCTCTGCCGTTCCTCAGCTACGGCGGCTCTAACTTTATTTCCAATATTGCCGCCATCGCGCTGGTGCTGAACATCGCCCGCAGCGGCAACATCACCGCCGTGAATACCACGCCGCTGTCCAAAATCAAGTTCTGATCTGCGGTTTGGCACGATGCCGCCGGGCCGCGTGAAATCGGCGGCGCACTTGCGATAAGAAGCGGCTTACTCCCTGAGATGTAAGGAGGTACAGTATTCCATGCGCTCTATACGCACGAAAATATCCCTGATTACGATGGTTGCGATCGTGGTCAGCGTGCTCCTGGTTGGCGGCGTCGGTATCCTTTTTCTCAGAAATGAAGGGGAGCGGGGCTCCGATCAGGAAATGACCCTGCTTTGCGATAATAAACGCAAAACCCTGAACGAGTATATGAAGAGCATCGAGCAGTCGGTGGATATGGTGGCCCGCTATGCCGAGGAAGAACTGAGCGGCATGGAGCTGGAGGAGGGCGGCGTGCTTGGCGCGCAGGGCGACGGCGTGGCTATGGCGGGACGCGACTGGGAAGCCCCGAAGCAGGCCAGGCTGGATGCCTATATGAAGGAATACGCGGCGAACGTGGAAGCCGTGTTTCACAGCGCTGCGAACTATACCACCGGCGTCAGCGCGTATTACTATTGCCTGAACCCGGAAATCACGAACGCCTATCCCGGCTTCCTGTACGCGAAAATCGGCGCGCCTGTGTTTGATTCCCACAGCATCGTTGATGTTTTTTCCTATCCGATGGATGACATTTCCCATATCGGCTGGTATTCCCTGCCCCTGCAGCGCGGCGCTCCGTCGTGGCTGGAGCCTTATTACAACCTGAACCTGGACGAGAAAATGATCTCCTATATCGCGCCGATTTATAAGAACGGCACATTCATCGGGGTCATCGGCATGGACATTGGCTATGAAACCCTGGTGAACCAGATCGACAGCATCAAAATCTATGACACCGGCTACGCCTGCCTGGTAGACGCCGAAGGCGTGGTGGTCTACCATCCCCATCTGGAATCCGGGGTTCGGGTGGAAACTCTGGTTCCCGCCATGGCGGTGCCCGCGAACAACCCGGTGATGAATGAAAATGATGTGTATACGTTCCGTTACCAGTTTGACGGCGTGGAAAAGAAGGCTGTTTTTTGCAGCCTGGAAAACGGACTGCGGCTGATGATCATGGCCCCCGCCATGGAAATCAGCGAAAGCAGGTACGAGATGATCAAGAGCTTCTTCTTTATCGGCGGGGCGATCATGCTGGTGTTCGGCATCGTGACCTTGCTGGCGACCCAGCGCATTATCGAGCCGCTGCAAACGCTCACCGCCGCGTCCCAGAAGATTGCCGAGGGCGATTATGATCTGAAGCTGGAGTATGACGGGAACGACGAAGTCGGCATCCTGACCAAATCCTTCCAGCAACTGGTGGAGCATCTGAAGGTCTATATCAACGACCTGAACAGCAAAGCGTACAAGGACGCGCTGACCCACGTGAAAAACAAAGGCGCGTTTGAAATGCAGCTGAGCAAGATGGATGATCTGATCAGTTCCCAGGAAGATGAAAAAACCATGGAATTTGCCATCGTCATGTTTGACTGCAATGATCTGAAAAACATCAACGACCAGTTCGGCCACGCGCACGGCGATATCTATCTGCGCACGGGATGTATGTTTATCTGCAAGACGTTTGCCCACAGCCCCGTGTTCCGCATCGGCGGAGACGAATTCGCCGCCATCCTCCAGGGAGATGATTATCGGAACAGGGAAGCGCTGTTCGCGCTGTTCGATGAAAGGGCGCAACAGTGCAACGCCGAAACGGAAAAACCCTGGGAGAAAATCAACATCTCCAAGGGCATCGCGGTGTATGACCCGGAGAAGGACGCGAACGCGGAAAGCGTGCTGGAACGGGCGGACGACGAAATGTACAGGGAAAAGGTTCGCATGAAAACGGCGCGGACGGACTGATGCATCCCAAATCCATTCAGAACTGTTCAGTCGGGAGATCGGTATGTGCGAAATAAAAAGCGAACGGCTGACCGCCGGGGAATACATTGATTTTTTAAAACGGACAGACCTGGGCTCCCAGTATCCCAAAGAACGGTTTGAGGAGCGCATTCCCAGGCTGCTTGAAAACGCATCGATCAGCCTGGTCGCAAGGGATGAGACGCATCGCGTCGTGGGCGTGCTGCTGGGCTTGACGGACTTTGCTTATTGGCTGTTCGTCACGGATCTGGGCGTTGACCGAAGCTGCGTCCGGCAAGGTATCGGCAGGAGCCTGATGAAGGCCGCGCTGGCGCTGGCAGGCGGAGAAAAGGACATTGCCGTGTATCTGGCGGCAAACGAAAAAGCCGTGCCCTTTTATGAAAGGCTCGGCATGAAAAAAGCTGACGAAGTGATGAAATACAACCATATCGAATGGACGGAGTTCACGGTGGAATGACTCGGCTCCGTCATAATGCGGCAGACAGATAATGAAAGCGGGGGAATTGCGGGGCGTTGCCGCAAACAGGCGAAAAAATGCGGCAGGGTTCGCCTGCCGCATCGGGGTTTACGTGATGGCTTATAGGAGCAGTATTGTGGATACAAATAGGATCAGAACGTCAATTTGTAGATGCCCGCGGCTTCCAGGATGATGAGGAGGACGACCAGGCCCAGCAGAATGGACACAATCCAAATGATTACATCCATTTGCCTGACGCTCAGCCTGACCTTCTCGTACCAGGATTCCTTCTTGATTTTTACCGCCATGGAGAAAGGATCCAGGGCTTTTTCTTTTTTGGCCAGCTCCGCTTCCTTTTCCCGGATGGCTTTTTCCCGGGCAGCCAGTTCCCGTTCTTTGTCTTTCAGCTGCTTATCCATTATTTCTTCGCAATATACTTCCGGATATCCAGGGACACAGCCAGCACGATGACCAGGCCCTGCACCACGTAGTTGTAGTAGGGGTTGACACCCAGGAACTGCAGGATAATTTTCAGCAGCTCAAACACCAGCACGCCCACCAGGATGCCGGGCACGGTGCCGATACCGCCAGTGGTGGAGACGCCGCCGATGGTGCAGCCCGCAATGGCTTCCAGTTCGTAGCCCTGGCCCATGGAGGCGGAAGCGCCGCCGGATTTCGCGGCCAGCAGGTAGCCCGCGATGGCATACATCACGCCCGCTGTGGTGTAGATGCGCATGAGGGTGCGGGTGGTGTTCACGCCGGACACTTCAGCGGCTACGTCGTTGCCGCCGATGGCGTACATATACTTGCCGTGGCGGGTCTTATTATAGATGAACCAGAAGAGCAGGCCGAACACCAGCGCCACGAAGAAGAGGTAGGGCAGGTGGAAGCTCTTCACGCTGGCGCCGATACGCCCGTTGATGAGCTGGGTGTACACCTTCTGGAAGCCGCCGATGGGCTGGGCGTCGGAGATCACCAGGGAAATGCCGTAGATGATGGTCTGGGTGCCCAGGGTGGCGATAAAGGGAGGAACATGCAGCTTGGTGACGATGAAGCCGTTGATCAGGCCCCATACCAGGCCAATGGCGACCACGATCAGGAACACCAGGCCAATGTTCATTTCAGGCACGAACTTCCACAGCCTGCCGTTGTAGTCGCCGCGCTGGCACAGGATGCCCGCGACCACGGCAGCAAAGCCCACCTGGCGGCCGGCGGACAGATCGGTGCCCTTGGTAATCAGGCAGCCGCTGACACCCAGGGCAATCAGGAAACGCACGGCAGTGTTGCTCATCAGGTTGCTCAGGTTGCCCCAGGAGAAGAAATTGTCCTTCAGGCAGCCCACCACGATGGCGGCGATGAGCAGCAGGAAAACAATGGGATTGCCGGAGATAAATTTCCAAATTTTCTTGCCGAAGCTGGCATTTTTCGCTTCCATATATTTCTCCTCCTTATGCTTCAAACTGCGTGGCGTAGGTCATGATGTTTTCCTGGGTGGCGTCCTTGCCGTCCACGAAGCCGGTGACGCGCCCATCGCACATGACCATGATCCGGTCGCTCATACCGATCAGCTCGCTCATTTCGGAGCTGATCATGATGATGCTCTTGCCTTCCTTGGCCAGGTCGGCGATGATGCAGTAAATCTCGTATTTCGCGCCCACGTCGATGCCGCGGGTGGGTTCGTCCAGAATCAGCACGTCCGGGTCATTGGCCAGCCAGCGCCCCACCAGCACCTTTTGCTGGTTGCCGCCGGAAAGGGATTTGATCTGGGTTTTGGAGGACGGCGTTTTGATGTTCATTTTTTTCACGTTGTCCTGCACCAGCTGTTCCACTTTCTTGCTGTTGATGGCAATTCCGTGATCCAGGTACTTGTTCAGGGAGGAGATGGAAATGTTGTCCGCCACGGAAAGCACGCCCATGATGCCGCTGCCGCGCCGGTCTTCCGTCAGCAGGGCGATGCCCTGGTCGATGG
Organism: uncultured Eubacteriales bacterium; assembly: GCA_902793245.1. Taxonomy (GTDB): domain Bacteria; phylum Bacillota; class Clostridia; order Christensenellales; family Aristaeellaceae; genus RUG563. Next base: position 7,974 of record CADBCX010000092.1, read on the forward strand.
CGTCCTTGGGCCGGTTGATGTGCATTTCCTTGCCCTTGTAGAAAATCTGGCCCTTGCTGTGGGAACGGATGCCGAAAATGCCCTCCATCAGCTCGGTGCGCTGGGCGCCCACCAGGCCGCCCACGCCCAGGATCTCGCCCTTGCGAAGGGTGAAGTTCACGTTGCGGAAGGAGCGGGGATTGATGGAGGTAAAGTCCTTGACCTCGAACACCACTTCGCCCGGCACGTTTTCCCTGGGCGGATACAGGTTGGTCAGTTCGCGGCCCACCATCTGGGTGATGATTTTGTCGGTGGTCAGATCCTTGGCTTCCCAGGTGCCGATGTACTTGCCGTCGCGCATGATGGTCACATCGTCGCCGATGCGGAGGATTTCGTCCATCTTATGGGAAATGTACACGATGGCCACGTTTTCCGCTTTCAAATCCTCAATGATGCGGAACAGGGCTTCCACCTCGTTAGCGGTCAGGGAAGAGGTGGGCTCGTCCAGGATCAGCACCCGGCAGTTGGCGGATACAGCTTTGGCAATTTCAACCGACTGCATCTGGGATACGCTCAGTTCGCCCACCTTCTGCTTGGGGTCGAAGTTCATGCGCACCTTTTTGAGCAGCTCGGCGGTGTCCTCGTACATTTTCTTATGGTCGACGATCTTGATAAAGCCCAGGAGCTTCTTGAGCGGATACCGGCCCAGGAAAATATTCTCGCCCACCGTGCGGGCCGGGATAGGCTGCAGTTCCTGGTGCACCATGGCGATGCCCTTGTTCAGCGCGTCCATGGGGTCGTGGATGGTGACGGGCTGGCCGTCCATTTTGATTTCGCCCTCGTCCATCTTGTAAATGCCGAACATGCACTTCATCAGGGTGGATTTGCCCGCGCCGTTCTCTCCCATCAGCGCGTGCACCTTGCCGGGGCGCAGCTTTAACTGCGCATGGTCAAGCGCTTTTACGCCGGGGAAGGATTTGCATACGCCGGTCATTTCCAGCACGTATTCAGACATATAGGCCTTCTCCCCTTTCATTATTTCGTTCTAAGTTCTAAGTTCCGAGTTCTAAGTGATAGGAATTCTCCAATTTTCTAAGCGAACAGTATTAGAGCTTAGAACTTAAAACTTAGAACTGATTTAAGTAGGCTGAACATCTGCTGTGAAAGTATGAAAACGTGGGTGAGCCGGGAAAGGCCCACCCACAAGCGTTCAGGCTGTCAGAAGAGACAAGTCTCGTTCCGTTCCGCAGGACGGAAAGGAATGATTACATCGCTTCCACGTAAGCCTTGTTGACCATCACGTAGTCAACCCAGTAGTAGTTCTGGATTTCTTCGCCGTTCAGCAGCTTCACAGCCACGTCCACAGCCGCGTGGCTCTGGCCGATGTGGTCGTTCAGCACGGTGCCGGTCATGTCGCCGTCGCGGATCAGGTCGATGGCTTCGGGCAGAGCGTCAACGCCCAGCAGGTAGATGTCTTCGCCCACCTTGCGGCCCGCGGTCTGGATAGCGGTCGCGGCGCCCAGGGCCATGCCGTCATTGTTGCAGAACACGACTTCGATCTTGTCGCCGTACTTGGCCAGGGCGTTGGCGCACAGTTCCTGACCCTTGGTCTGGTCCCAGTTGCCCACCTGGTCATCCAGGCATTCCACTTCGTAGCCGGCGTCGGTCAGGCACTTCACGGAGAATTCGGTGCGGTACTGGGCGTCGATGTTCTCGGGGTCGCCCTCGATCATGATGTAGCTGATCTTGCCGTCGCCGTTCAGGTCGCCGTGGTTGTCCAGGTCAACGACCATCTGGCCCTGGAAGGTGCCGCTCTGGCGGGCGTCCGCGCCAACGTAGCAAACCTTGGCGTTGTTCAGGATGCCTTCATAGGCTTCGTCGATGGTGTTGCCGTCGGCGTCGTAGGCCAGGGGTTCACGGTTGATCAGCACGAGCGGGATTTCAGCGTCCACGATCATGTCGATCAGGGTGTCGGCGGAGGAGGTCTGCACCAGGTTGAGGATGATCACGTCCACGCCCTGGGTGATGAAGTTCTGCACCTGGTTGGTCTGCTCGGCCATATCGTTCTTGCCGTCAGCCATGATGATTTCGTATTTCACGTCATCAGTTTCCAGGGTCTTGAAGTAAGCTTCGATTTCGTTGCGGTACAGGGTCATGAAGTTGTCGGTGAACTGGTAGATGGACACGCCGACCTTGTAGGTCTTGGGTTCAGCGGAAGCGACGCTGCAGATGCCCAGGATCATGATGGTTGCCAGGAGGATCGCGAGGAATTTCTTCATGGGATATATCTCCTTTTTTATTTTTTTGCGGCTCCGCCGCATTGGGTACGCGGTATGAATGAAAAGCGAAACGTTTTGTTCTTTGTTTCGGAATGAATTATACCACATAAACAAAAAAATGTCCATCGGATTTTCCGGGGAAACCATTCTTTTTCGGTTCGTTTTTTTTCTGTAAATAGGTAT